>JAIRZQ010000168.1 GCA_031267135.1 Prevotellaceae bacterium | reverse complement strand
ATATCTAATTGTCCGTAAGTGTAATAGCTGCAAAGTAATAAAGAAAACAAACCGGGTAAAATTTTTAATATCTTTCTCATAAATAATAAATTATAATGTTCACAAAATTATTGATGTTTTTGACTGCAAATTTAATGTTTTTTATGAAAACCGCAAGGCAATATTAAATTTTATTTTGTAAACGCATCAGCTAAAAATATACGCTTTAGAGCAAGGCTTTATCTTCTACAATTTTGTGTTTATATTCAGTCTGATTGCCGATTTGTATAAGATTGACCGGATTATTGATCATTTTCTAAAGATGTCTATTATTTTTTCGAATAATTTAAAAATGTATTAGCGATTTTATGATTGGCTGATAATGATTGATTAAATATTTATTAAAGGCAGCAAAGCGAAAAATAATATTACCGTATTTTTTTAAAAAAAATATGCTTCAGCAGAAAAAGCAGGTATATTGCATAAGCGCATTTAAGCAAAATACAATGACGCAATTAAATAAATCACGTCATTGTAAATATTTTACCGAAAATTAGTTTTTATGCTTTTCCTGCGCTTCCAAGCACGTTTTCACATTTGTGCTTATAAAGTTCTTTGAGAGCATCGCGTGCCGGTCCCAAATATTTGCGAGGGTCAAATTCGGCAGGTTTTGTTGCAAATACTTCGCGAACAGCAGCAGTCATAGCCAGGCGCCCGTCGCTGTCGATATTGATTTTACAAACAGCTGAAGTTGCCGCCTTACGCAGCTGGTCTTCGGGAATTCCGATAGCATCTTTCAAAGCGCCTCCGTATTTGTTGATAATTGCAACTTTGTCCTGTGGAACCGACGACGAGCCGTGAAGCACGATAGGAAAACCCGGAATGCGTTTTTCTATTTCCTCAAGAATATCAAAACGCAACGGCGGCGGTACTAATATTCCATCGGCATTGCGCGTGCACTGTTCGGGTTTAAATTTGCTGGCTCCGTGAGATGTCCCGATTGAAATAGCCAAGGAATCGACTCCTGTTTTTTTTACAAAATCCTCAACCTGTGCAGGTTCGGTATAAGTATGATGTTCTGCGGCAACATCATCCTCGATACCTGCAAGCACTCCAAGTTCGCCTTCGACAGTTACGTCGTGTTTGTGGGCAAGTTCGACAACTGCTTTTGTAAGTACGATATTTTCGTCGTAAGGAAGATGAGAACCATCAATCATCACCGATGAAAAGCCCGTATTAATGCACGATTCGCAAAGTTCGAAAGTATCGCCGTGATCCAAATGCAGCACAACAGGAATAGCATAACCCAATTCTTTTGCATATTCAACAGCGCCTTGAGCCATGTATCGCAAAAGAGTTTGATTTGCATATTTGCGCGCGCCGCTCGAAACCTGCAAAATCACAGGCGATTTTGTTTCTACGCAGGCAGCAATTATAGCCTGCATTTGTTCCATGTTGTTAAAATTAAATGCAGGTATCGCATACCCGCCTGTAATTGCTTTTTCAAACAATTTTTTAGAATTTACCAATCCTAATTCTTTGTAACTTACCATAACTTTTATAATTTTGTGAGTTTTTTCATTGCACAAAAGTACGAAAAATAATGATAACACAAATATTATATATAACAATATATTAATACAGAGCATCTAATACATTTTTTAATATATATAAAATAAAAACATGAGCGAACAAAAATCAATTCTTATTCTGTGTGGCGGAGGTCCCGCACCCGGAATAAACACTGTTATCAGTGCAGTGTCAAAACAGTTTATTGCAGCAGACTACAGAGTGATAGGTCTGCATGAAGGTTACCGAAACCTGTTCAATGGAAAAGCCGAAACCGTTGATATTAATTTCGAATTTGCCGATAAAATTTTCAGCATCGGAGGTTCTACGTTGCAGATGAGTAGATACAAACCTAAAGACGAAGAATTTAATCCCGATTTTTTTGTTAAAAACAATGTTAAGCTTTTAGTTACAATCGGAGGAGATGATACTGCATCCACAGCAACGCGAATATCGGGTTATTTGGCGAAACATAATGTGCAAATTCAAAATATTCATGTTCCCAAAACCATCGACAACGACCTTCCATTGCCTGAAGGAATTTCTACATTCGGGTACCAGTCGGCAAAAGACGAAGGCGCGCGAATTACGGCTGCCGTATATGAAGATTCGCGCACAAGCGGCGTTTGGTTTGTGCTTTGCGCAATGGGACGCGAAGCCGGTCATTTGGCTTTTGGAATTGGTGCGGCAAGCCATTCGCCAATGATTATAATTCCCGAAATGTTTAGCGAAGAAAATCCCGTAACACTCGAAAAAATAGTTAAACTGATTATTTCGTCAATCGTAAAACGTAAAATTATGGGAATATCTTATGGCGTGGCAATAGTAAGCGAAGGCGTTTTTCACAATCTTCCCGACGAAGAACTGAAAAATTCCGGAGTAACATTCAGTTACGACGAACATGGGCATCCTGAACTCGGAACTGTGAGCAAGGCGCATATTTTTAACGTACTGGTGCAAAACAAGCTCAAAGAACTGAATTTAAATGTAAAAACGCGACCTGTTGAACTTGGCTACGAATTACGCTGTATTGCGCCCAAAGCTTTCGACCTGTTTTATTGTAATTTGCTTGGAATGGGCGTCAAAATTCTTTACGACCGGGGATATACCGGCTGTATGGTTACCGGAAATCCTCGCGGCGACATAAAAGGCGTCTTCCTGAAAGATATGGTTGATCCGGCAACCGGAAAAATTGCAACTCGTCTTGTAAATATGAAAGGCAATAAATGCCAGATGATATATCGCTACGGATTGCAGTACATCACCGAACAGGATTACAAAGCCGCTCGTAAATATTTGCAAAATCCCGAAGATTACGATTTCAACAAATTGGTGAATATTCCCGGGTAAGATAATATTTTTCATTGCTTTTTGATTCTGTTTGCAATAACATAATACGAAAAAAAATGCCTTTCATTTCGGAAATATTAAAATACGGCAGCGTTGCTATTGTCGGCACGGAAAAAAACACAGGCAAAACGGAATGCCTCAACTATATCCTGTCGCAGTTACACAATAGCAATACTTCCGTTGCCGTAACATCAATCGGCATCGATGGCGAAAGTATCGATCAGGTTACAGGCACGGCAAAACCCGAAATTATGGTATTTGAAAATATGATTTTTGTAACTTCCGAAAAACATTATTTCGCAAAACGCCTGACCTCCGAGATTCTGAACATAAGCACAGAACGCACTTCGCTCGGGCGTCTGATAACGGCAAGAGCAAAAAGCACGGGAAAGGCTATACTGTCGGGACCGGCAAATACTGTGCTTTTGCAAAAAATAATAGCTCAAAATGCAGATTTCGGAGCAGATATTACGATTGTTGATGGAGCGCTTTCGCGCATGAGTCCCGCATCGCCGAGCGTAGTGCAGGCAATGATTCTTGCAACTGGAGCGGCGTATTCTGCAAACATTCGTCAATTAGTGCAGAAAACGAAATTTTTATGCGAACTTATTTCGCTTAATCAGGCAGATGAATATGTACAAAGCATGCTTACACATATCGACAAGGGCTTGTACGGAATCGACGAAAACGGAACCTTGCATGACTTGCAAATAGAATCGTCGTTTATACCGGCTTCTATAGAAACCGGTAAAACAGAATTGCTGTGCAAATGTCAAATACTTTTTGTTGCAGGCGTTGTAACCGATAAGCTGCTATCTTTTTTTCGCATGCAAGGCAATATCGATGGATTTACATTAATAGCAAAAGATTTCACAAAGATATTTGTTTCGACAGAAGTTTATAACTCGTTTCTTAAAAAAGGCGGCTGCATAAAGGTTTTGCATAAAACCAAACTTATTGCGATTACAGTAAACCCTGTTTCACCGCAAGGTTACGTTTTGGATACTAAGATGCTGCAAGAGGCACTGCGCCGGGATTTAAATTTCCCGGTTTACGATTTGAGAGATAATTTGTAGCGTTTGCCGTAATTTAATGTTTACTGCCTGCACTGTCATAAACAGGATTTTATAAAAAATACAGCGACAATGTTTTTGACTGTCGCTGTAAAAATAAAATGTAATATTATAAAATGTAATGTCCTGTTATGTAGTTGCGTAACGGCTGAATGTCAATATCGTTTTTCCACAATTTTCCAGTCGATAATTTTCCATAATTCTTTCAGATGGTCGGCACGCCTGTTTTGATAGTCAATATAGTAGGCATGTTCCCAAACATCGAAACAGAGAAGCGGCTTCAATCCTTTAGTTAAAGGATTTCCGGCATTAGACTCCTTTACAATCGACAGTTTACCGTTTTCATCTTCGGCAAGCCACACCCAGCCTGCACCGAATAAGCTTATACCTGAATTTTCAAATTCTTTTTGAAAATTTTCAAACGAACCCCAGGCAGCATCAATTGCTGCCGACAGTTTGCCTGAAGGCTGTCTGCATCCATCCGGCGAAAATTGGGTAAAATACAAATTGTGATTCAACACCTGACCGGCATTGTTGAATATTGTTCCATCCGATTTTTTTACGATAGTTTCCAAATCGGCATTTTCAAATTCCGTTTCCTGAATTAGATTATTCAGGTTATTCACATATCCTTGCAAATGTTTGCCATGATGCAATTCTATTGTTTGCTTGCTTATTACCGGCGCTAATGCATCGGCATCATAAGTCAATTTTATTAATTCAAATTTCATTTTCTTATTATTATTGGTTTGATTTTCTTGTGTTTACTGTTAAATAGTACAAGAGTTTATATTAATGTTAGCATAAAAGTTTTTCTGCTTCGTTATTCCTGCGAATAAGCGCCAAGCATCCAGATTTTCTTTTCAAAACTTTTTATTCCATGATTAGCCAGCGAAACCGTTCCGTGGTCGCCCGATTTTATTCCTGCTGCATGAAGCTCACGCAACTTTCCTGTAAAAAACCGTAATGTTTCTATTACATGACTTACACCCTTTTTCCAGTCGAAAACATGTGAAATTTCCTTTACTTCCGCAATTTTAAGATATTCCGAAAAATTATTTTCAGGTGTTCCGCCCAGTATTACTATACGTTCGGCAACTTCATCGATATTTTCGGCAATTTCGTTGTAATATTCTTCATAAATTCCATGCAGATCATAAAATTTATCGCCTTTGATATTCCAGTGCAAACCTCTTAAGTTTGTATAGAATACCTGATAATTAGCAAGCAGTTCGCTCAATTTTGCAATAACCTGATTTGCTGCTGTAATATCAAGTCCTACCTTGTTTATGTTATTTGTATTCATAATAATTTTTTATGATTAAATAATAAAGTTATATTTTGTTACAAAGGTATGATAAAAATTCATATAAATCAAATCAATAATAATTATATGACTATAAGTTTTATTTATTTAAGTTTGTTTTATTATTATTAGCATTTGCGATTTTATTTGCTGCATTTACAACTGTATCAAGTAAAATTGATATTATCATGAATAAGTGTTTTTTCATATTTAAATGACTTTTTTGTAATGATAAGACATTATAATTATCATATACTTTTGTGAAATTGCATTGATATAACTGCAACTCGCTAAGCCGTTAATATTACATCAAACGAATCAACAATTATCAACCGTGTAAGCGGTTATAATTAAAAGCATTAGGCAATATCAAATTTTTTATCAACATTTTATGTTTATAACGATTGGATTTGCAGCACTAATTTTGATTTATAAAAAACAAACAGTTTACATGCCGAAAAAATATACAAATAAAGACGAAACAACCGATATAAAAGACGTTGGCTTACAGCTTGGTAAAATACCGCCACAGGCATTGCAGCTCGAAGAAGCCGTGCTTGGCTCTATGATGATAGAACAGGATTTGTTTATTGATTTGCAGAACATTCTTAAACCCGACAGCTTTTACAAAGACGCGCATAAAAAAATATTCGGTATTATGCAGGAACTTGCAGCAACTCAGAATCCTATTGATTTGCTGACTGTAATAGAAAAACTTAAAGCGCACGGCATGTTAAACGATGTCGGAGGCGAAACTTATCTGGTTGACCTCACAAAAAAGGTTGCATCGGGCGCACATGCCGAATATCACGCACGCATCATTGCACAGCGTTTTATTCAGCGGGAACTTATCCGCATTGCCAGCGATATTCAAAAAAAATCGTTCGACGAAACGCTTGATGTCAATGACCTGCTCAATGAAGCTCAGCAGGAAATTTTTACTCTTGTCGAAGGAAATATCACTCGCGAGCCTCAGCGCGTCAACATTATTTTACACGAAGCAATGGAAGAAATCGAGCGTGCCAAAGACAGTGAAGCAGGCGTAAGCGGAATACCATCAGGCTTCACATCTGTTGACAGAATTACCAACGGATGGCAGCGTTCTGACCTGATTATTGCCGCCGCTCGCCCATCGATGGGCAAAACGGCATTTGTATTAACTATGGCGCGGAACATAACGGTTGAGCATAAAATGCCTGTTGCATTTTTCTCGCTCGAAATGGACTCCGTACAGCTTATACGCCGGTTGATAGTGAGCGAATCGAAAATACGTTCCGAAAAAATACGCAGCGGCGACTTGAGCGAAGCCGACTGGATGCATCTCGAGCGAAGCATAAAAGACCTTGTCGAAGCGCCTCTGTTTATCGACGATACGCCTGCACTGTCCATTTACGAGTTTCGCTCAAAAGCGCGTAAATTAAAAGCTACACAAGACATTCAACTGATAATAATTGATTATTTGCAGTTAATGTCGGGACCTCCGGAGTTGAAAAAAATGCGCGAGCAGGAAGTTTCGGCAATATCGCGAGCATTGAAAGCTATTTCAAAAGAACTGAAAGTTCCGATAATAGCACTGTCGCAGTTAAACCGTTCGGCAGAAGTAAGCGGCAACAAACGTCCGCAGCTGTCGAATCTGCGCGAATCGGGAGCAATTGAACAGGATGCCGATTTGGTTCTGTTTATACATCGTCCCGAATATTATGGCTTCAAAGATGGCGAAAACAATGAAAACCTTGAAGGCATCGCAGAAATCATTATTGCGAAGCATCGCAACGGCGCAACGGCAGATGTCAGATTGAGGTTTATAAAAGAAGAGGCGCGATTTGCCGAAATAGAAGATTATCAACTTATGCCGCCGCAAATATATAACGAAACCCGCAAGGCAAAGCTTCGAGATGTAGATGCTTCAAAATACAGAGTTAATGACAGCATGGATGTAAATTACGGATTCGATAGCAGTAACGACAGCGACAGCCCTTTCACATAATCCCAAAGCAACATGAATCATTAATTTTGTTAACAATAATTGCTCTTTAATTATATTTTCGCATTAATTTATACCTTTGTGCGTTTTGATGTGTTATAATGACTGATAATAAAATAAATAAAGTATTAATATTTACATTTGCCGTTATTACCGGAACCTTATTGCTTTCGCTGATTCCGGCCTTTAGCATAGGTGGTTTTGAAATGAAAAAAGTAGATGTTATTGCCGATATTCGCAGCAGCGAGAAAATTATTGATACGGTTTCTATTCACACTCCCGCTCAAATAATTCCGGAATTTTCAGATACATGCAAGACAGGCATAATATGCATTAACGATTATTCCGTAGAACAAAATGCATTAAATCGCTTTTATGATGCTCTTTCAGAAAACAGTCGTCCCGTACGTATTGCATACTTCGGCGATTCATTTATCGAAGGCGACTTGCTTACCGGTTCATTACGCAATCTGTTCAAAAAAAAATACGGTGGAAACGGAGTCGGTTTTGTTCCTGTTAACTGTATTACCGCAGGTTTCAGAACTACTGTCATTACTTCTGCCGGCGGATGGGAAGAACATTGCCTTACCGACAGTATTTTCACTCGCAGTAAACAGGGAATATCCGGACATTATTTTGTTCCTTATGAAAATGCTTCTGCAACTTTTTCATGCCGTACGGGATCCGGAAAAGAAGTTGACACATGTTCTACGGCATCATTCTATTTTATTACCGGTGGAGATTTGAAATTCACAACAAAAATTAACCACAGGACAGTCCGGCAACATACTGCCGGAGGCAGCGATGATATTCAAAAAATTTCTGTTGATGGACAGATAGGTCATATAAAAATCACTGTTGACAATCCGGGTATAAATACACGTTTTTTCGGAGTAACTCTTGATAATGAACAGACGGGTGTTGTGATTGACAATTATTCGCTTCGCGGCGCTTCGGGCGAAAATATTAAGTCCGTTCCTGCAAAAACATTGAAAGATTTCGACAAGCTGAGACATTACGATTTGATAATATTACAGTATGGCTTGAATGTAGCCACAAAAACGCAAACGAAGTATGATTATTACAAAAAAGCAATGACCGGCGTGATAAATCATCTTCGCAACAATCTTCCGGACAGCGATATTATACTTGTAAGCGTTGGCGACCGCGCAACAAAAATCAACGGTGAAATGATAACAATGCCAGGAGTAAAAAGTTTGCTGGAAACTCAATATGAAATTGCATCCGAATGCGGTATTGCTTTCTGGAACTTGATAGAAGTAATGGCTCTTGATGGAGGAATGGCAGGATATGTAAAATCGAAGCCATCAAAAGCTAATTCCGATTACACTCACATAAATATGCGGGGCGGCGAGCAAATTGCACAGCATTTATTTGAAGCGCTTGAATATGCAAAAGAAAAATATATGGAAAAGAAAAAATATAACAGGTTGAAATAATAATATGAAGCTGTCTTTTACGTCAAAAATCAAGTTTGTAATTCTGCTGAATATTCTTTTAGTAGCAGGTACGGGATTTTTATTTTCAAATTCGGATAACGACGACGAAACCGCATCGCTGCACATTACTACCGAAACCGTATTACCCGCATCTTTCGCAGGAACGCAACCAAATATCATACAGGATTCCGCACACGGCTTATCTGTATTTTATGAAAAATTGATGATGATTCGCAATATGAAAAACACCGAAAAGCCTGTTGTTCGCATAGTTCATATCGGCGATTCTCATGTTCGCAGTCACGAATTTACGCCTGCATTCAATTCCCGATTAATCGAAATATTCGGCAACGCTGCAACAGGATTCATTGATGGATACAAAAGCAGCGGAATAGTTGAAGAAAACGGCTTGCACGGAATCATCTGTCACTGTATAGGCATCAACGGAGCAACAAGCAAAAACTTTACAAATGAAAAATACACGGATGCAATAACCGGGTTAAATCCCGATTTGATTATAGTTTCTCTTGGCACAAACGAAGGTCTTGGTAGATACGACTCGTTATATCATTACGGCATGATGGAAAATCTTTTTTCGCTTTTGAAAAGTTCATGTCCGAATGCGGCAATATTATATACTACGCCACCCGGAACATTTAAAACCACATACAGCCGCGCACGCAAACGCAGAAACCGTAAAGTGATATCGGTAACCGAAAATAAAAATACAAAACATATTGCATCAACAATAGTGCAGTTTGCCGCCGACCATAATGCTGCCTGCTGGGATTTGTTCAATATCACTGGCGGCGAACAGTACTCATGTAAAAACTGGCAGAACGGAAATTATTATCAAAAAGACAAATTGCATTTCGTAATTGGCGGATATGCGCTTCAGGGCAATTTGCTTTATGAAGCGCTAATAGCAGGTTACAACGAACATGTATTCGACAATTATGAATAACTGGCTGGATAATCTCGGTTTCAACCTGGAAAAAATCAAATCACTGTTTGTTTATAATTCAAACGAACCGATGATTTTTAACAGCGGATTTTTCATGTTCCTGTTTCTTGCCTTTGTGGTTGCTTATACTGCATTGAAAAAACGTACTGTTCCCCGACTGGTTTTTGTTACTCTTTTTTCATATTACTTTTATTACAAAAGCAGCGGATTTTATTTTTTCCTGCTCGGAATAGTTACTGTTGGCGATTTCCTGTTGGCTCAGTGTTTGGCTCGCTTCAAAAAAAAATACATACGGCGAATATTTCTTTCTATCAGTCTTTGTCTCGGGCTTGGGCTGCTTGCCTACTTTAAATATTTCAACTTTTTCGGCGCTGCTTTCTCAACAATAGTAAATGGCAATTTTCAACCATCCGACATTTTCCTGCCGGTGGGAATATCATTTTTTACATTTCAGTCGTTAAGCTACACAATAGACGTGTACCGCCGAAATGTCGAGCCGTTGAACAGTATTTTGGATTACGCTTTTTATGTGTCGTTTTTTCCTCAATTGGTTGCAGGACCTATTGTTCGTGCACGCGATTTTATTCCGCAAATTCGCCGCCCGCTGAAAATTACAGGCGAAATGATTGGTACGGGTATTTATTTCATTGTGTGCGGATTATTCAAAAAAGCAATAATATCCGACTATATAGGCATAAACTTTGTTGACAGGATTTTTGAAAATCCATCGCTTTATTCCGGTATTGAAAACCTTTTCGGCGTATATGGTTACGGATTGCAGATATACTGCGACTTTTCGGGCTACAGCGATATGGCAATAGGCATAGCGTTGCTGCTTGGCTTTAGGTTCAACATTAATTTTGATTCGCCTTACAAATCTGCCAATATTCAGGAATTTTGGCGGCGTTGGCATATTTCGCTGTCATCGTGGCTGCGTGACTATCTTTATATTTCGCTGGGCGGAAATCGCAAAGGAAAAATCAGAACATATATTAACCTGTTCATAACCATGCTGCTTGGAGGCTTATGGCACGGAGCCAACTGGAATTTTATTATTTGGGGAGCATTGCATGGAATAGCTCTCGCTGTGCATAAGTTTTTCGGATTTGTTGCGAATGTCGGCAAAAATGCCGTATCGACTGCAAGTACGTTGCGCAGTCGAATTGGCGTATTTATAACCTTTCATTTTGTAATGTTTGCATGGATATTTTTCCGCAATACATCGCTCGAAGACTGCAGAGTGATATTATCGCAAATCTTCGGTAATTTTCAGCCGCAAATTATATGGCAAATGCTGTCGGGATATAAATTTGTATTTTTGTTCATTTTCATTGGATATGTGTTACATTTTTTACCTGCAAAAACAGAAAATTATTTCAAAAACAAATTCATCGACACATCGATGGTTTTTAAAACCGTTGTGATGATTGTATTGATATATTTCATTATACAAATCAAAAGCAGCGATGTACAGCCGTTTATTTATTTTCAGTTTTAATATTGCATATTAGTTTGAAATGTTTACAAAATGCGCCTGCCGGCAAAAAATAATTTTGCATGTCAATTAATATTCTCATATTTAACAAATTAAAATTACATCTGTTTTTATTTCTTTGATTTTTTTGTTGGTCTTGCAAAAAAATAATAACTTTACAAATTAAATTTACATCATCAAATTATAAGTATAACAATTTATGAACAAAAAAATTACAGTAGAACAGGCTGTTTCTAAAATTAAAAGCGGTATGACAATTATGGTTGGAGGCTTTTTATCAAACGGTTCGGCAAATAAAATTCTTGATGCGCTTGCCAAAAGCGATGTGAAAGATATAACGCTGATTACAAACGATACTTCGTTTCCGGATAAGGGCGCAGGCAAATTATTGGAACGCAGGCAACTCAAAAAAGTAATTGCATCCCATATCGGAACCAACGAGCTTACGCAGCAGCAAATGAATAACGGCGAAATTGAAGTTGAATTTGTTCCTCAGGGAACGCTTGCCGAGCGCATACGTTCAGGCGGCTTCGGACTTGGCGGCGTCCTAACGCCTACAGGGCTTGGAACGGTTATAGCGCAGGGGAAGCAGGTTATAAATGTTGATGGAAAAGATTATTTGCTCGAAAAGCCTTTGCGAGCCGACGTCGCGCTTATTGGAGCAAGCAAGGGAGATGAATCGGGAAATCTCGTGTACTTTGGAACAAGTCAAAATTTTAATCCGATGATGGCTGCGGCAGCCGATTTGGTAATTGCCGAAATTGACGAAACGGTGCCTGTTGGCGCAATTCGCCCCGAAGAAGTGCACACGCCTGCAATTATGGTAGATTATATTGTTTCCTGATTTTATAAAAATAAAATACAAAAATATGACAAAATCACTTATACGTGTGCGAATGAGTTCGCACGATGCACATTATGGCGGCAATCTGGTTGATGGAGCGCGAATGTTGAATCTTTTCGGCGATGTTGCAACCGAACTTTTAATTATTAACGATGGCGACGAAGGACTTTTCTGCGCTTACGATAACGTAGAATTTCTTGCGCCGGTTTATGCAGGCGACTATATCGAAGCAACAGGCGAAATTGTAAGCACGGGAAATACATCGCGCAAAATGGTTTTTGAAGCGCGAAAGGTAATTGTTCCGTGTGCGGATATTTCCGATTCGGCAGCGGATGTTCTGGATGAACCGATATTAGTTTGTCGCGCAAGCGGAACCTGTGTTGTGCCGAAAAACTGCCAGAGAAAAACAAGCTGAAAATATAGTGAAATATGAGCAAGCTGATTGTATTCATGCTCTTTATATTGACTGTTCATGTAACTTGTGTATATGGGCAGGAAGCAGGAACCGAACATAAATATTCCTTTTACATATCATACGGCTTTTAATAAACAGTTCGAACTTTTTGAGATAGTTGCAAAATAATTTTGAAATAAATAAAAATAACAGAATATGGAAAAACTGATAATAACTGCTGCAATTTGCGGCGCGGAAGTATTAAAGGAACACAATCCTGCCGTACCTTACACGGTTGATGAAATTGTTCGCGAAGCAAAGTCGGCATACGATGCCGGAGCAAGCATTATTCACCTGCACGTGCGTTACGACGATGGAACGCCGACTCAGGACAAAGCGCGTTTCAAAGAATGTATTGACGCGATAAAAGCGGTAATTCCCGACATTATAATTATGCCATCGACAGGCGGAGCGGTTGGAATGACCAACGACGAGCGGTTGCAGCCAACCGAACTCGACATCGAAATGGCAACGCTTGATTGCGGAACCTGTAACTTTGGCGGCGACGACGTGTTTACAAACACCGAAAACACAATAAAATATTTCGGACAGCGGATGATTGAGCGCGGCATAAAGCCCGAACTCGAAGTGTTTGACAAAAGCATGATAGACATGGCATTGCGGCTGGCAAAAAAAGGCTTTATAAAACCGCCGTTTCACTTCGACTTTGTTATGGGCGTAAATGGCGGCATTGGCGGCGACTTGCGCGATTTTGTATTCATGCGCGGCAGTATCCCTTCGGATGCAACTTATACCGTTGCCGGAATCGGACGTTATGAATTTCCTTTGGCTATGGCTTCGATTATTGATGGCGGGCATGTTCGCGTAGGATTTGAAGACAATGTTTATCTGTCGAAAGGAGTATTGGCAAGGTCAAACGGCGAGCTTGTTGCAAAGGTTGTGCGAATGGCGAATGAACTCGGACGCGAAATTGCAAATCCCATCGAAGCAAGGCGAATATTAGGAATGAAACCTCTGTAGCTTTTAATGATTGAATTAAATATAACAGGAAAAGATATAAGAATATGTAAGGTGCAATAATAAAATAATGTAATAGTAAATTAAAAATGAAGCATTTGATAATTGAAATAAGTTTTATTGTTTGTTGTTGTTCGCTTTACGCAAGTCCGCAAGTGTCCGATTTTTTGATAATTGAAAAAGATACTATACCTGTTTATAATTTAATTTTAGAAAATTATCTACAACAAATAGAAAAACCTGATAAGGGTAGATTATTTGGATTTAGTTTTAGAGATGGAGAAAATATGTCTTTTAGTTGTTGGCGTGGATATCAGGCTGTTTATAGTTTGGAAAATGATAGTTTGTTTTTGAAATACATTTTACCGTGCCATAGTTTGAGAAATATAAGTACTCATATTGACAGTTCTATCGAAAAAATTAAAAATATTTTCAATGACAAAGTTGTAAATGGTAAAGTTTTTATTGACTGGTTTTCTAATATTATTGCATTTCCACGAGGAAAACAGATATGGTGGGATGGTATTTTTAATAGCATTTATGATAGAGAAGAAATTTATATTTTCGAGAAAGGCATATTATCGGATAAAAGAAATGTAAAAAATTATCAAAAAGTTAAAGGTGGTATTTCAAGAACTAATAATAAAGTTATTTCAAATGCCATTTTTCAAAAGGTTAAAAAGTTAGATTGGAAAAAATTAGATAATCTTGACATTATTTGTGATAGTGAATATTTTATTGTCATCGATGAAAAAGGTAAAATAAGTAATATTGAAATAAATACATATGGCAATCCATTTGACGAAGATGATTTATACTGTATGGATGTTATGAAAAAACAGTTACAAAATTTACAGTTTGATATTATCAAATGGCACGGAGAACCAATGAAAACTGAGTTCAGGTTTGAAATCTTTTATGATGATAAAACAAATCAATTAGAAAATTGGGCTAAATATGATGATGGTTAAATATATATCTGAATAATAAATTTTAAAATCAACAACAATTAATAAGAAAAATAATAAGAATTAATATCAAATTTAATATAAATAATAAAAAAATTACTATGCAGAAAAAAGGAAACAAATACGGTACGCACCGTGTAATTGAGCCGAAAGGCGTTTTGCCGCAGCCGGCAAATAAAATCGACAACAATATGGATGAAATCTACGACAACGAAATCCTTATTGATGTGCATACATTAAATGTTGACAGCGCTTCGTTCACTCAAATCGAAGAACAGGCAGGCGGCGATAAAAAGAAAATAGCCGAAATTATGCTCTCCATTGTCGAAAAACAGGGCAAACACCGCAATCCGGTAACCGGTTCGGGCGGGATGCTGCTTGGCACGGTTGAAAAAATAGGCGATGCGCTGAAAGATAAAATCGACTTGAAGCCGGGCGATAAAATCGCAACTCTGGTTTCTTTGTCGCTTACGCCGTTGCGTATTGATAAAATAAAGGAAATCCGGGCAGATGTCGATCAGGTGGATATTGATGGAAAAGCCATTTTGTTTGAAAGCGGAATTTATGCGAAAATACCTGCCGACATGCCCGAAAAGCTTGCTCTTTCGGCGCTGGACGTTGCAGGCGCTCCCGCGCAAACGGCAAAGCTTGTGAAGCCCGGAGATACCGTATTGATTATCGGAGCAGGAGGAAAATCGGGAATGCTGTGCTGCTACGAAGCAAAAAAGCGTGCCGGAGTTACCGGAAAGGTAATCGGCTTGTGCCACAGTCAGAAATCAACCGACCGCCTGAAAAAGCTCAACTTCTGCGATTACGTGTTTTCTGCCGATGCTACTCAGCCTGTGCCTGTTCTTGAAGAAATCGAGCGCATTACCAACGGGCAGCTGTGCGATATTACAATCAACAATGTAAATATAACCGATACCGAAATGACGTCTATTTTATGCACAAAAGATACGGGGCTGGTTTATTTCTTTTCGATGGCTACAAGCTTTACCAAGGCGGCGCTTGGCGCCGAAGGAGTAGGCAGCGATGTTACAATGATTGTAGGCAACGGGTATACTAAGGGTCATGCCGAAATCACCCTGCAGGAGCTGCGCGAAAATGAAGAGCTGCGCAAAATTTTTACGGAACTTTACGCTTGATTTAAAAATTGTAATAATGTAATAGTAAAAAGTTCATAAACAAACTCATCAATAAATAACTTTATAAAGTTTATAAACTTTACAAACTAATAAACTAATGCAAAAAAAAGGTTGCAGATACGGAACGCATCGAGTGGTATCGCCGGCGGGAACATTGCCCCAGCCGGCGCAAAAACTCGATAATACAATGGAAATATACGACAATGAACTGCTCATTGACGTATCTACGCTTAATATCGACTCGGCAAGCTATACGCAAATACGAAACGCCTGCAGCGGAGACGGGCAGATGATGAAAAGCATGATTCTTTCCATTGTCGAAGAGCGCGGAAAAATGCAGAATCCCGTTACGGGTTCTGGTGGAATGCTGATAGGTACGGTTAAGGATATAGGCGAAAATTTTAAGAATGCAACAAAAGTTAAAATCGGCGACAGGATAGCAACTTTGGTTTCGCTGTCGCTCACGCCTTTGAAGATAGACGAAATTGTTAATCTGTCGGCGGAATCGGATCAGGTGGATATTGCAGGACAGGCAATTCTTTTTGAAAGCGGACTGTTTGCCGTACTGCCCGGCGACATACCCGAAAAGCTTGCCTTAGCCGTACTCGATGTGGCGGGCGCTCCGGCTCAGGTTGACCGTCTGGTTACCGAAGGCGACATGGTTTGCATAATAGGCGGCGGCGGAAAATCGGGAATACTCTGCTGCTATCAGGCAATGAAAAATGCAGGACGCTACGGAAAGGTGATTGTTGTGGAATATTCGGAAGAAAACGCCCGGCGAATTAAGGACATGAATCTGGCTACCGATGTGATTGTTGCCGACGCTACCAGCGTAATGGACGTATATAACAGGGTAATGCCAATCACGGGCGGAAGAGGCGTTGATGTTACAATCAACAATGTAAACGTGCCGTCAACCGAAATGACGTCTATTCTGATAACCAAAGGGCAGGGCTGCGTTTACTTCTTTTCGATGGCTACAAGCTTTACCAAAGCGGCGCTTGGCGCCGAAGGCGTAGGCAAGGACATAAACCTGATTGTAGGCAACGGATACGCTCGCGGACATGCCGAATTGACATTGAACATAGTAAGAGAATCGAAAGAGATACGCGAGCTCTTTGAACGGCTTTATGTGAAATAAGTTGAAAGTTTATAAAGTTGGAAAGTTATAAAGTAACGTCATTGCGAGGGCGCAGCCCGAAGCAATCCAAAAAATTACAGATAAAACTGTTTATGGATTGCTTCGCTT
This sequence comes from Prevotellaceae bacterium, assembly GCA_031267135.1. Taxonomy (GTDB): domain Bacteria; phylum Bacteroidota; class Bacteroidia; order Bacteroidales; family UBA932; genus JAIRKV01. The sequence goes on along the minus strand of JAIRZQ010000168.1, from coordinate 13,225 downwards.
CGCTCGCAATGACGAAATTCGGCTTTTGAAACGGTTTTAAAAACCTGTTAGGTTTAGAAAACAGTAAAGAGATAATAATTTAATAACTGATGTTACACACTATTTATAAGAGTATCCAAGTCCTGAAAGGACGTAACTTGCATAACCGCAGGTCGGCGACCTGCGGCGTGAAAGCGGCAGGGTCATACTGCATGAAAGGCAGGACTTCCGTATGTTCAATCCGTACTGCATTTCAGGCAAACGGAATGCTTTATAACGCAGTTGGAAACATCCCCGAGACTTCGACGAGACCTTCTAACTCAGTTGGAAACGTCCCCGAGACCTCGACGAGACCTTCTAACGCAGTTGGAAACATCCCCGAGACCTCGACGAGACCTTCTAACTCAGTTGGAAACGTCCCCGAGACCTCGACGAGGCTTTCTAACTCAGTTGGAAATATTAAACTTTACAGACAATTATTTAAATGAACAATTTAAAAATATCATATCATTGGATAAAATATAAAAAAAACAGCCTGTCAGGTTTACAACAACAAATAAACAATGAATAAGATACTATTATTAACATTACTCGCAGCAATGATGGTTATAAACGGTACAGCCAAAACCTCCACCACAGAGGGCTTAAAAGGCAAAGTGAAAAGCGTAAAAGAAACTGTTTACACAGCAATAGATATATTCGGAGAACCGACAAAAGGAGAAATTAACTATCACTCTTTAACAAAATATGATGATAACGGGAATAAGATTGAATATAATCATTATAATTCCGACGGCAGCTTTTCTCATAAATTTACTTGGAAATATGACAGCAAAGGAAAAAAAATTGAAAGGTATAGTTCAGAAGACGACATCTTGAGTTTAAAAGAAACTTTCACATACGACGACAAAGGGAACGTAGCAGTGCATAATTTATATAACTCGGACGGCATAATCCGGACAGACACTTACAAATACAGGTATGATAATAACGACAATTGGATTGAACGGATAAAATATGAAAGCAAAGCAAACACAGCAAGCACAATCACCGAACGCATAATAGAATATTACGAATAGTGATTAATTAATAATTAACAATTAATAATTAACAATTAATAGAAATTAAAAACTTTATAACTTTACAAACAAATAAAATAAAACAAAATAAAACAGAAATGAACAGTACAAACAGAAAAAAAATGTTTCCCGATGTTGCAGACGAACAGTGGAACGACTGGCGCTGGCAAGTGCAAAATCGCATAGAAACGCTCGACCGGCTAAAAAAGTACATAACCCTTACACGCGAAGAAGAAGACGGAGTGAAAAAATCGCTCGAAACCCTGCGCATGGCAATAACGCCGTATTACCTGAGCCTTATTGATTTCAACAATCCGCACTGTCCGGTACGCAAACAGGCTATCCCTACTGCGGCTGAAACGCACAAGTCGGCTGCCGACCTGCTCGACCCGCTGCACGAGGACGAAGACTCGCCCGTGCCGGGGCTGACGCATCGCTATCCCGACCGCGTGCTGTTTTTGATTACCGACATGTGCTCGATGTACTGCCGCCACTGCACGCGCCGCCGCTTTGCCGGACAGCACGACGCAGCTTCGCCGAAAGACAATATCGAAAAGGCTATTGATTATATTGCCCGCACGCCGCAGGTGCGAGACGTGCTGCTTTCGGGCGGAGACGCCCTGATGGTGAGCGACGACAGGCTCGAAGACATTATCAGGCGCTTGCGCGAAATTCCTCACGTGGAAATCATACGGCTCGGAACCCGCACGCCTGTGGTTTGCCCGCAGCGCATAACCGACAACTTTGTAAACATGATAAGGAAATATCATCCGGTATGGATAAATACGCATTTCAATCATTCAAACGAAATTACGCCCGAATCTGCGGCTGCCTGCGCTCGAATGGCAGATGCCGGAATACCGCTCGGAAACCAGACGGTGCTTTTGCGCGGCGTTAACGATTGCGTTGATGTGATGAAAAAGCTTGTTCACAATCTTGTAAAGATTCGCGTGCGACCGTATTATATATATCAGTGTGATTTGTCGATGGGACTTGAGCATTTCCGTACTCCCGTGTCGAAGGGCATTGAGATAATTGAAAATCTTCGAGGACACACATCCGGATATGCCGTTCCTACATTTGTGGTTGATGCGCCGGGCGGAGGCGGCAAAACGCCGGTAATGCCCACATACATAATATCGCAAAGCCCGCACAAAATAGTATTGCGTAATTTTGAAGGAGTAATAACTACCTACACCGAGCCTTCCGATTACAGGGAAGAATGCCATTGCAGCGATTGCAAAGGCAAAACCAAAGAAGGCGTTGCAGGACTTTTGAACGGCAACGGGCTGTCGCTCGAACCTGCCGTTCTTGAGCGCAAGAAGAGAAAAATTAGTAATTAGCGGCAAAAATCTCCGTTCGGACGAGGCTTTTGCCTCGTCCGTTTCTTTATTTAGTTGCTCCTTATAAAGGGCGCAAATAATTTATTAATAAATAACTCATATCGCGCGCCGTACCTGTTTCTACCAACATTGCGTCCCAATTGGATGCCTGCTGTATGCAGGATTACGTCCTTTCAGGACTGTGTGACTCTGATCGATGGTACGTAACATCAGTAAATAATTATAAATGAAAATCAGATGGAAAAATTGCATGGTTTTAATCAATACAGACATAAAACTTTGCAAATATTAAAAAATCTTATTTCCTCTTCTTTTGTCTTGATACAAAAGAAGCAAAAAATCAAGGCTTATACTTCTCGGCGACCCGCTAACAACTCAACGGCTAACAAAATAATGTTTCGCTTCGCTCAACGAAATTTTGTTTTAACGCCGTTTGCGCCGAGCGGGTTCCCCGCCTGCGAAGTCTATGCCATTTTTATTTGCTAATCAAATTTTGCGCTCGCATGTCGGTAAATCTTTCAGCCAATCAAAATGCAGAAAAATTAATAGAACGTTGAGCAGGCGGCGTTCACACAAGTCACAGTCCTAAATCGGAGTTACCGTATAGCGTCGGCTGCTCTTGGTCTTTATTATCTTTCATCTCTGAAAATATACTTGTTAAGGAACGACTATTCACGCAGATTCTGCCTGTTTATGAGGTGCAGATTCATTCCATGCTTCGGCACAAGACCGAGCCTCATTGCACCGGCAAGAAGTGTTGTGATTATGTCTGCCTGTTTTCAAAGTCTTCAATACACTTTTTCCATTCGTCGGGAACGGGAAACGATGCATTTGTCTTCACATCAACAGTAGAAAATATGCATTGCGACTTTGCCTTTATATTTCCGGCATCATCAATTATTTGCTGGTTCATTGTAATACTTCGATTTCCTGTTCGTACAACCTGTGTTACTGCAAATACCGTATCGTCAATCAGGATTGGAATTAAAAAATCAATGCCGGTATGAACAATAACAATGGTTTTTTCATTCCAGTTTATAAACTTTCCTATTGTATGCTTCATATAATCAAGCCTTGCCACATCCAGATATTGAGCGTATATTGAATTGTTCACATGCCCGAGCCTGTCTATATCGCTGAAACGGATTTGTATTTGAATTTTATGCATGTTTCCGTGTTTGAGATTATTTCCGGATAAGCTCCACTTTATCCTTCAATCCGATTTTTATGATAGCCGATGGAGTTTTTGTTGCGTTTTTTTCAAACATTTCGCTTATGACAAGATCGACATTGAAAACGATTTCCGGTGATATGTCATCAAATTCCACCGGCGTTTTTTCTCCTGAAAGGTTTGCAGATGTCGATACTATCGGACAATCCAGTAAGGATATTACCTGCCGGCAAAATTCGTGATTTGCCACGCGGATTGCTATTGATCCGTCTTCGGCAATCAGATTTTCAGGAAGGTTCATTGCATTCTGATATATTATTGTAAGAGGCATGCCGACTGCGTCAATAAAACCGCGGGCAACTTCCGGTATACGCTCCACGTACATCGCAATCCGTTTGACATCATCAACAAGTATAATCATTGACTTGCTGTCGCTTCGACCTTTTAATCTGTAAATTTTCTCAACTGCATCCGCATTTGTAGCATCGCAGCCTATTCCCCAAACCGTATCGGTTGGATAAAGAATTATTCCGCCGCGTTTAAGAATTCTAACGGCTCTGTGAATTTCCACGTTCATGACTTATATTTAATTTAACAATAACAGGATAATGATCGGAGTATTTTATTTTTTTTTCTACTTTGTATTCCATGGCAGAAATATTTTTATCAACAAAAATATAATCTATCCGTAAAAATGAAAACAGCTTTTTGTATGTATTTGATATTCCGCTGCCTGCTTCCATAAATGTATCGTTCATTTTTCCCCTGATTTTTTGATATGAGTACGACATCGGCGTATCGTTGAAATCGCCGCATACTATTGCAGGATATGCAGACTTTGATATTTCACGGGCTATGAGTTCAACCTGCCCGGCGCGTTTGATGAAAGCGTTTCGCAAGTTCACAACCACGTGCTTAAATTCGTTTGTATAATTTGCATTTTTGGATGTCAATCGCCGTTGCGTTCCATCCGGATTGAAATTTGTTGACTGCAAATGACACGAATACGCCCTCACGACTTTTCCGTTTATGTTTATATCTGCATAAATGAGATGAGTACCGGCAAAATCGAAATTTTGCCGACTTTCAAAAGGATATCTGCTAAATATTTTTTGACCCCCATTGCCGTATGAATATTTATATTTTTGATGAAGTCTTTGCAGTGTTTTGTGCTGATTTTGTATTTTCTCACTTGTCAAATATTCCTGTAAACAGATTATGTCGGCATCTTCATCAAGTAAGAAATCGGCAATTTCGCTGTATGTTGCCTTATAATTATCAATATTTTTAAAATCATGTACATTGTAGCTTATTACTTTTATGGCATTTTCATCGGCGGCTGTACTTCCCGAAAACTGAAAAAACCTGCCGATAAAAAAGACAGACGCCAAGAGCATTGCAAAATTAAGGTAGGCAATTTTGCTTTTCATAATCCGCAATATTATAACAAGAAATATGTTAACTGTGAAAATAGCAGGAAAAAATAATCCGAATAATTGAAAAATCCAGTACCGTGCAGGACTTACGTAACATGCAGCTATTGACATCAATAATGCAAAAACAGTCAGGACTGCTATTATTTTTATCAAAAACAGAAATATTTTCACAATATTTTTCATTCCGGCATTTTTATTATCAGTAAAAAATATTTCGCTTTTTACGCCAGAGTTTGATCAGTATAAATCCGAAAATCATTCCGCCCAAATGTGCGGTATGAGCAATTCCGCCGCCTACCGGATTGTTGATTGCCAAAAACAGTTCTATTGCTCCGTAAATCATGACAAAATACTTTGCCTTTAATGCTATCGGCGGAAACAATAACCGCAAAACAGTATTTGGAAACAACATTCCGAAACCGAGCAAAACGCCGAAAACAGCTCCGGATGCGCCAAGAACGGGAATGTTGACAATATGGTACCAGTCCTGCATGTAAATATTATTATCGGTAAATACGCGACCGGATTCCAGCAACGATTTCATCTGTGCGAGCGTATCGGAATCAATATGCGATTGAATAGCATTTAACTGAAAATAATTTACAAACGTATAGATTGCCGCCGCTCCAAGCCCGGTAACAAAATAATATATGAAAAACCGCTGCGAACCCCAAATTTTTTCAAGTATTTTACCAAACATCCATAATGCATACATGTTGAATATAAGGTGAAAAATTCCGCCATGCATAAACATGTGAGTAACGAACTGATAAGGCTTGAAGAATGGCGACGAAGGATAAAAAAGAGCAAAACTGTAAAGACCGAATACTCTATCGGCTAAAAGCATCAATACGTTTATAATTATTATGTTTGTTACGACAGGCGTCGATTTGTCGAAAATTGTATTTGTAGTGTAAGTCATTTTATTATTTTAAAAGTCGTGTTTTTATTTCATCAAAACTTATTATTGTCAGCGCAGGCTTGCCTTCCGGGCAAATGTTCGGATTGTTGCATACCAGCAACTTTCCTACTATGCTGTTCATCTCTTCGGCGCTTAACGTTTTGTTTCCTATTGCCGAAATTTTTGCCAAAGTCAGTGCAAGCCGTTCTTTGCTCTTTTTTTCAAAGCAAACTGTTTCTTCTTTCAGGTCATCAATTATTGAGTGAACCGTGTTTTTGACATCAGTATTTTCAATGCCGGCGGGTAATCCGTGAACAACAACCGTATTTTTTCCGAAAATCCTAATGTCAAAACCAAGCCTGTACAGATTGTCGATATGCTCCGAAATTATAATGAAATCCATTGCACTCAACTCGATAGTATCAGGAAAAACCTTTTGCTGTACGTGGTCGGTTGCAGATTCAAAGCTGTTCAAATACTGCTCGAACAAAATCCTGCGATGCGCTCGCTTCTGGTCAATTATCATCAATCCCGACTTTGAATTTGTGCCGATGTAGCGGTCTTTTATTTGAATAAATTTTTCAGTCAGCGACTGCGGCTGTGAAAATAATTTCGGTATTTCACCATCATCTTTTTCCTGTTCCGCAGCATCTGTTCCATCGTAGAGCTTTTGCCAGTTTTTATCTGCCTTCTCCGATTTGAACACGCTGTTTTTTCTTTCACCTTCAAAAGGATTGAATGTTTCGTCAACATCAAGTTTGGGCATAACTATTTTTGTATTTGGCGTCAGTACCGGAATATCTATGCGGTTTTCGATGTCGAAATCAATTCTCGGAGCAAGGGCGAATTTTCCCAGCGTCTCGCGTACGGCGGCATTCAGCACCTGCCACATTGTCTGTTCTTCGCTGAATTTTATTTCAACTTTTGTAGGATGAATATTTACATCCAGATTTTCGGGTTCTACGGTCAGGTACAGGAAAAATGCAGGATAAACGTCAGGCTGAATTAACTGTTCGTAAGCATTAAAAACGGCTTTTTGAAAATATGCACTTTTGAAAAATCTGCTGTTGGCAAAGAAAAACTGCTCGCCCATGGTTTTTCGCGTCTGTTCGGGTTTGCTTATGTAGCCTTCTATTTTTACGATGCTTGTATCAATCTGTACCGGCAAAAGGTTATTACCCGTACTTTTTCCGAAAATTCCTGCAATACGCTGCCGGATATTTACTTTGGGTAAATTATATATTGTCGTTCCGTTTGATGCAAGCGTAAATTCAATATTGGGATTGCACAGTGCGACACGCTGAAATTCGGTTATTACATGCTTCAGTTCCGCATTGTCCGATTTCAGAAATTTACGTCGTGCAGGCACATTAAAAAACAAGTTTCGTATCGAAAATGACGAACCGGCAGAACAGCTTACTGTTTCCTGACTTACAAGCGTCGATGCATTTATTATGATTTGAGTTCCCGTTTCATCTTCCTGTTGTCGCGTTTTAAGCTCCACTTCGGCAATGGACGCGATTGATGCAAGCGCTTCGCCGCGAAATCCGAAAGTATATAATTTTAATAAATCGTCAGCCGAAGATATTTTTGATGTTGCGTGGCGCTCAAATGACAGACGCGCATCCGTATCGCTCATTCCCGAACCGTTGTCGCTTACTTGAATTAATGTGCGCCCTGCATCTTTCACAGTTACATGTATCGACGTGCTTCCCGCATCAACGGAATTTTCAATCAATTCTTTTATAACCGAAGCCGGACGCTGAATTACTTCGCCTGCTGCTATCTGATTTGCCACGCTATCCGGTAAAACTCTTATCATTATTCGTCTGTATTTTCTGTTATTTCTGCGTCTTCGTCAACAATTACTATTTGAGTATTGGTATCCCAGTCGTTTTCTTTACTTTCGACTTTTATTTTTTTATTATCATTTTCGGAGCTTATAAGATATGAAAAATTACGTATCGAAACAAAAACAGCAATTACAAACAGTAAAATTGCGGTGTAAACCAGAATACGCTTATTTGAGAATTTTGTCTCGATGCGCTTTTGATTCGCAGCGCGATTTTTTCTAAAATTTATATTTTCACGCTTAAAGACATATTCTCCATCCTCACTTTGCCTTGCGCTTTCTTCCATCTTACGGATACGCTCGTTCAATTCTTCTTTATCTGCATTGTAATATCTTGGCTTATAGTCAAAAGATCGATGTTTTGGTATTTTGAAAAAAGTTATTCTCATATTTTCTGTTTCAAATTTTTGCTTGATTAATACACAAAGGTATAGAAAATTTGAATAGCATTTACAAAAATGATAAATATATAATGCATTCTAATAAAAAACTATTTGTTCTTCGTTTTAAAATCGGATGCTGTTTTGCAAAGTATATTTTAATTAAAACAATTATATACAGTATTTTAAAGCAGATTGCAGCGAATTATATAAAAAAAACAGCTACCAGATTTTCAAGTAGCTGTTGTCGGGGTACTCCGACTCGAACGGAGGACCCCCTGCTCCCAAAGCAGGTGCGCTAGCCAACTGCGCCACACCCCGAAATAATTTTCAAAATGGACTGCAAAAGTATGGTAAAAATTCAAATCATCCAAATTTTTTTTATTATACGCTGTTTTGTAGTGTTTATTTGCTACTTTTGCAGGCAAATTCTATATGATATATGACAGATAATTGGAAGCGTACAAAATTTTATTTCGCTGCATTGTCGCTTATGGCAATATTGCTTTTTATGCTTGATATTGTTTTGGGTTCGGTTTCCATTGCCATTAAAGATATTTTCGGCGTTTTTTTTTCACCCGACAAAGTCGAGTCGCATATTTCAAACATAATTATTAATTTCCGGCTGCCGCGGGCATGTGTGGCGCTGATAACAGGAATAGCCTTATCAGTGAGCGGTTTACAAATGCAAACAGTATTTCGAAATCCGCTTGCCGATCCTTATATTCTCGGCGTTAGCTCCGGAGCAAGTTTAGGCGTAGCTTTATTTTTGCTTGGCTCATCGATATTTTCGATAATATTGCCTGCGTTTATTTCCAAGTTTTGCATAGCATCGGCTGCGTTTACAGGCTCTGCACTGACGCTGTTTCTGGTGTTGATTGTTTCAATACGCATTCGCGACATAATGACTGTTTTAATATTCGGCATAATGTTTTCGGGTGCGGCAACGGCAATCGTAGGACTGTTGCAATACATGAGCAGCGAGTCTGCCCTGAAAACCTTTGTTGTATGGACGCTTGGAAATCTCGGCAGCGCTACTTTCGACGAAATTAAGGTAATGTTTGCCCTTACTTTGGCAGGATTGACTATTGTCGTTTTTTCAATAAAAAAACTGAATGTACTGCTATTGGGAGATGTGTATGCCCAAACAGTAGGAGTAAATCTTAAATTAACGCGAACCGTAATTTTTATAAGTACAAGCTTGCTTACGGGACAGGTTGTAGCTTTTTGCGGTCCTATAGGTTTTATAGGAATTGCCGTTCCGCATATTGCGAGAATGCTGTTTCGCAGAGCCGATCATCGAATATTAATTCCGGCATGCATATTGTTAGGTGCAAATATAATGCTGTTCTGCGATATTGTTTCCCAGCTTCCCGGTTCAAATACAGTTCTTCCCATTAATATTGTAGTTGCTTTTGTTGGCATTCCTGTAATAATACGAATAATTTTATCAAATAAAAAAATTATTAATTAAATGAATCCGCACAGCATAGAAATAGACAGTCTTTCGCTTGGATATATGGATTCCTTGCGTGCAAAGTGTGAAATATTTCCTCCGTTTTCGGCAGTTGCCGAAAAATCACAACTGGTAGCTCTTGTTGGTCGCAATGGCGTTGGAAAATCAACGTTTTTGCGCACGCTTACAGGTTTGCAACGCATTTTCACCGGCAATATTTACATAAACGGCAAAGCATCTGCAACTCTATCGCGTAAAGATTATGCGGATTTAATGAGTTTTGTATCAACCGAAACAGTCAGGGTTATGCATCTGAAAGTTTTTGATTTGGTTGCAATGGGACGATACACATACACAGATTTATTTGGCAATTTAAGTGCCGGCGACGAAAAAATTATTGCCGATGCATTGAAAATGGTCGGTATGAGCGATTTTATATGGCGAAATGTTTTGGAATTGAGCGATGGCGAACGGCAGCGCACTATGATAGCTCGATCCCTTGTGCAGGATACTCCGATAATGATTCTTGACGAGCCGACGGCATTTCTTGACATACCGAATAAATACGAAATAATCTTACTGCTTAAAAATTTAACCCGCACAAAATCAAAAACCATAATATTTGCTACTCACGACTTGAATATTGCATTGATGCTTGCCGATAAAATATGGCTTATGACTAATGGAAAAATGTACGAAGGAACGCCTTCGGAGCTGATGCAAACCAATGCTTTCGACGAAATGCTTGCGGGAACAAAACTGAAAATGGAAAACGGAGAAATAAAATTTAAATAATTACGAATTATGAACACCATAAGCCTTATCATTAGCATTATACTCATTCTGTTGCTTGCGATTTGGGGAATTTGGAGTGCGATAAGCTATCCTCGAATGAAAGAATCAGTTGCAACAGGTAAACGAATTGCACTAACCAACGATTACATTCAAACTATTATCGGACTTGCAATTTTTGGCAGTCTTGCAGTAATAGCATGCGGAAAACGGATTTTTATCATTCCCGAATTTTATTTTATATGCAGTACCGGAATTTTAAAAATTTCCGTTTATACTATTGTGGCAACGATCGTCCTGTATCAAATAATTTCATCCATAACACTGCGTAAACACAATGACAAAATCCCCAAAAATCTATCTTCATTTTTGCCTCTTACTTTCAATGAAAAATTAACTTTCGCAATTGTTTGTCTGTTTGCAGGCATTTGCGAAGAGTTGATTTTTCGCGGATTTGCATTAACATTTATGCAGCAATTCGAAACAGGCATTTGGTTTGCAGTTCCAATTTCTGCCGCAGCATTCGGGTTAATGCATTTATATCAAGGCATCAGCGGACTTTTCACATCGTTTTTTATGGGAATACTGTTAGCAATTGTATTTGCAATTTCAGGCAATCTTTTGTTACCGGTAATAATTCATATTATTACTGATATTTGTGTTGTGATTGTGAAAAAAGAAGATAAAATCGCAGAATCCATCAAAGATAATTGTGAATAACCGGATACCGGAAATAATACAGGTTCTGTAATGAATCGTGTGGGCAGATAATGATATTCATTTCGGATTTGAACCGTCATTCCCCCGAATGGATGAGATTGCGGAGCAAGTCTGTAATGACAGGCTTTGCAAAATTTAACCTAACAGGTTTTTGAAACCTGTTAGGTTTACAATAAATCTGTAAATTAGAAATCGTATAAATCAATAATTATCTAAACATTTTAACACTTTTCAAAAATATTTTTGTTCGATAATTTACATTATAGGACATGCAAAGTTATATACATATTTGGTTACAGGCAAAAATAATTTTTTAACAATTATATGAAAAAACAGCTATATTACTGATGGTCACGCGAATTTGTTGTCCTATAATGTAAATTATAAGACAACTTTGCGTAAAAGGCTAATATTGATTAATATGCAGACACTAAAAAGAATGGTTTACAACTGTTTAACAAAAAGGGCAAATTTGCGGTTTTTGTTCGGCGAAAGTTCAGCTTGCGGTGTTGTTGCTGCGATGCAGGGGCGTTGCATATATAATTCGAAATGTATTATCATGCCTTTTGCACATTTTAAAATGTTTATTGGACGTTCCCAAATGTTTTTCGGACATCCCAAAATGTTTTTCGGACATCCCAAAATGTTTTTTGGACATCCCAAAGTGTTTTTTGGACATCCCAAAGTGTTTTTTGGACGTCCCAAAATGTTTCTTGGACACCCCAAAGTGCTTTTCGGACATCCCGAAATGTTTTTTGGACATCCCAAAGTGTTTTTTGAATTTCTTTTAATGAATATAAAATTGTTTAATCTTAATATTTTAAATTATGCACAGAAGTGATTACATTCCCGCAAATGACGGGAAATTTTTGGAATGGGTGAAAATACTTTTCGCCTACGCGGAAGCGCATGCTGCAGACTTTGGTCTCGACCCTCGCGGGTTCGACAACATCAACGCGCTGATTGAAGCATACGAGGCAGCCTACGCAAGGGCTGAAAATCCCAATCGCGGCAGAGCCGATGTTGTGGCAAAGAACGAAGCGCGCGACACGCTCAAAAAAGCCGTACGGCAGTATGTTAAGGAATATCTTACGAGCAATCACCTTGTTACCGACGTCGACCGCCGGCACATGGGGCTGCCTGTACACGATGTAAAGCCAACACCTGCGCCTGTGCCAACCGACATGCCGGTCGGCGAAGTTGACTTTTCCATTCATCAGCAGCACCGCGTGCATGTGAAGGTCGGCAAACTGACAGGCAAGGCGAAGCCGCCGAAAGTACACGGCTTTGAAGTGTGGCGCAAGGTTGGCGGTGACCCGCCCGCAAGCGATGCAGAGTGGACTTACGTGAACTTCGCAAGCCGTTCGCCGCTGATTATCGACTATCCTCAGACAGATGTAGGCAAAACGGTTTATTACCGTTTCCGCTGGGTCAATACCCGCAATCAGCCAGGACCATGGAGCGAAGGCTACGTCAGCGCAGTGATAGGATAATTTACAATTAATAATTAATAATGTAGGGGCAAAATATAAAAGAAGCGTCATTGCGAGGCGGAACGTCGAAGCAATCCGGAAAAGTACAGATTAAACTCTTTATGGATTGCTTCACTTCGCTCGCAATGACGTGTTGCAGAACTTTCGAGACACTTTCAATGTTGGCAGAAAAAGAAACAAACAGCCGTCATTCTGACTTTCGTCAGAATCCCCTGAATGATGAGATTGCGGGTCAAGCCCGCAATGACGAACAAAAAGAGCCAAACAAAAAAGAAACGTCATTGCGAGGCGGAACTCCGAAGCAATCCCGAAAATTACAGATAAAACTCTTTATGGATTGCTTCACTTCATTCGCAATGACGAACAAACAATTAAACAAACGGCGAAACCCGAAAAGCCGGAAACAGAGTAGGGAAATAAAAAAAAATAAAATTTTAACTAAAAACCGACGCGTCGATGGTATATAACCGACACAAATTATTATGAAAAAAATATTAATTATTTTCTTAGTACATGACAAAAATTTGATATACGCTTATAATTATTTGAATATCAACAAAATATACTTTCTTTTTATTTGGAAATGACCTTGAAAATTCGTATCTTTACGACTGGTTTCCAAT
>JAIRZQ010000148.1 GCA_031267135.1 Prevotellaceae bacterium | reverse complement strand
TGCTTTGGCAATCGGGACAATGGATGGTTATTGTTATTTGCATTTACAAAAATACCAATTCATCACCTGATTGCCAAATATTTAATGGAGCATACTTTTTACATCACCACCAAAAAATTTTTGTATCAAGCAATTTTTTTTAAAAGTTTTTTTATTTGTTGAGTTGTTTATTTGTTGCACAATTTGTATTGCGTATATTATCACTTTTAATTGTTCACTAATCATTAGAGTTAATCACCGGTTTCATCTTTTAATTTTTAATATTTCGCATAAATGTCAGTTATTATGAATAAAAATACTAATTTTGCGGCGTGGTAAAATTTAATTTTATACCTTTATCCCATTAAATTAAATACAAATAAAACATGAAAAATTATCTTGATATTTTCAAAAACAAATGGATGAAATTCGGAACAGTGTCGGTTTTGTACATCCTTTTTATAATATGGCTTCGCAGTCCCTTATGGTTTTTGGGATTAGCCGTAGTTTACGATATTTATATCAGCAAAAAAGTAAAATGGGCATTTTGGAAAGATAAAAAAGGCGAAGCGAAAGGATTGCGAGGATGGGCGGATGCAATAATTTTTGCGGTTGTAGCCGTAACTTTCATAAGAATATTTTTTATTGAGGCATATACAATTCCGACAGGGTCGATGGAAAAGTCGCTGCTGATAGGCGATTATCTGTTTGTTGATAAAATAACCTACGGACCGAGGATTCCCAACACTCCGCTTTCGTTTCCGTTGGTTCACAATATACTTCCGTTTACTCAAATCACAAAATCGTATCTCGAATGGATAAAATGGGATTATAAGCGACTTGCCGGTTTGCGAAAAATAAAACGCGACGATATAGTAGTTTTCAATTTTCCGCATGGCGATACGGTTCTGATTGCCAATCCTACAGGCGATTTTTATGACTGGCGGCGCAATGAAGGGAAAAATTATATGCTTAAAAAAAGTGACTATGTCGTTCGTCCTGTCGATAAAAAAGATCATTACGTAAAACGCTGCATTGCAATTCCCGGCGATACCATGCAGATAATTGACGGCGATGTTTATGTGAACGGAAAAAAACAGAAAGATATTACTCAAAAACAGTACAGATACAAAATACAGACAGATGGAAGAGCAATAACCAATAAAGCATGGAACGATATGGATATTTCGATGAGCGATCGCAGAAACGCTTTTGCCGGAATTACGCTTACATACGAAAATTTTGAAAAAATCAAGAAAATGCCTAATGTTATAAGTATCGAGCGGATTAAAAACTATCCTGATCCATCGTTATTTCCATTTGATAAACAATACAACTGGGATGTTGATAATTACGGTCCGATATGGATTCCTAAAAAAGGAACTGAAATTGAACTCACTCTTGACAATCTTTCTCTTTACAGGCGAATTATAGACATTTACGAAAACAATGATTTAAGTGTAAAGGATAGCGAAATTTTTATCAATGGCGAAAAAACAGATAGCTATACTTTCAAAATGGATTACTACTGGATGATGGGCGACAATCGGCACAACTCGCTTGACTCGCGCTATTGGGGATACGTTCCTGAAGACCATGTTACAGGTAAGCCCGTGATTATATGGTTTTCGTCTGACCCCGAAAAGTCGTTTCCAAAAAATATACGCTGGGGCAGACTGTTCAGCGGAATAAAATAATGAAATTAAATAACTAAAAGATAAATTATATGAAACATATTCTGATAATTGCAATGATCATATCCATAGCGTGCATCCAAAAAACTGTTGCATGTACATCGGCAATAATTACAGGCAAGGCAACACCGGATGGACGTCCTTTAATGTGGAAACATCGCGATACGGGAACAGAAAACAGCAGAGTAATTTACGCTCATGGATTGAAATATTCGTACATCGGAATAACTAACAGCGACGATTTGAAAGATGAAGAAATATGGGCAGGTACAAACAGCGCAGGATTTTGTATTATGAACACTGCATCCTATAATCTTAAAGATTTGAACGATGACACAAAAATACAGGATCGCGAAGGGATTATCATGAGAATGGCTCTCGAATGCTGCGCTACAGTCAGCGATTTTGAACGTTTTCTGGATACGATAGCAAAGCCCTTGGGAATTGAGGCGAATTTCGGAGTAATAGATGCCGAAGGCGGCGCAGCGTATTACGAAGCCAATAATTTTTCTTACAAAAAATATGATGCCAACGATCCTGCAACAGCGCCGAATAGCTATATCATCAGAACAAATTATTCGTATTCGGGATATGAAGATAAAGGAATGGGCTATATCAGGCATGAAAATGCAAAATATCTTTTTGAAAACCGTCAAAACGAAAAGTTTACATCCGAATGGCTGCTGTCATTTGCTTCGCGTTCGTATTATCACTCGCTTTTAAATTGCGACCTGCAAACAGCGATGCCTCAATACGCAATCGATCAGGATTATATTCCGCGCAACAGTTCGGCATCATCCACTGTTTTTCAGGGCGTAAGACAGGATGAGCCGGCAGAACATACAACAATGTGGACTGTAATAGGATTTCCTCCATGTTCTATTGTTGTGCCTCTTTGGGTAAAAGGCGGCGAGCAATTACCCGAAATAATGATAAAATCCGACAATAACAGTAATTCGCCATTATGCGATAAGGCAGTTGCTCTTAAGCACAAGGTATTTCATATTGAGCGTGGAAATGGAGGAAAATACATGAATTTTGCATTACTTTACAATAAAGACGGTGATGGTATAATTCAAAAAATAAGCCCTTGCGAAAAAGAAATATTTGCTGAAACATATAAAAAAATTAACGAATGGAATCTAACTTCGTGGTATACAAAAGAAATACAGGATTACTATAAATACTTAAATGCAAAAATCATAAAAATATATAAAGATCTGTTTGATTTATAATTTGCGCAAATCCGATAACTAATTGAACAACACTGAATTTTATTCAGGCGTACTCGGGATACAAAAAATGGTATTGTTAATTTAGTATATCTAATTTTTATTATTAAGTTTCAAAAATAATAAATTCAGCGATATTTCCATCATGTGTTTCGTTTTGCTGTAACATTTTGTCTTTCTCTTAAAACGGGCTAAATAATGTCGTATTCTGCTGTTATATCCCTCAACAGTAAATGTTTCCGCTTTCGTTTGAATATGCTTTTCCTTCGGAATAATGCTCTCGTATGCTTTCCAATAATCACTTGCTATATACTCCATATCATGCTGCTTTATTGTTTCCCAAAACTTTTCCGCCGTTTCATTGCTTCTGTCGCCAATAACGAAATTGATGAATCTTTTTCCAAGTCTATCAACAGCAATCCATATCCAACAGCAGTTTTTTTTGACCCAATGTAAGAATGCATTTCATCAACTTCAACCATCTCTATTTCCCGGCTTTCCGAATTAAGTTCCTGAACTTCTTTGCCAAAATTGCGAATCCAGTTTAAGACACAGACATTGCTTATACCTAAAAATCTCCCTATGGAACGCAAGCCCAAGCCTTCAAGGTATAGATGTAAAGCTTGCTTTTTCATGGATTTTGGCTTTGTCGTTGATTTTAGCTCTACTGTATAGTTGCAACCACAGAATTTACATTTATAACGCTGTACTCCTTTGATAAATCCAGATTTAACACTTTTATCACACGAACATTTTGGACAATTCATATTCTTTTTTTTGCAAAAATACAAATATATATTTAGTAGCAATACTCAAACATAATTTTTGATTTTTAATCAGTTAATATTCCAAATTAATTCGTTATTTTCATCTTTACCTACCGTTAAGGCATGTCCGCTGTGCAGTTTTCCACCAACAATCAGGCGCGAAACAGGACGCCGCAAGTAATTGCGTATTGTTCCTGCAACCTGCCTTGCACCGTATTTGGGCGTAAATCCGCGTTCGGCAAGCATTTTTTTCGTGTCGTCGTCAATTTCCAATGCAATGCCCTGCTTTTTCAGTGCTTCATGCAAACTCTTCAACTGTATTTCAAATATTTTCAGCAACATGCTTTCGTCAATCGGTGCAAAAGGCACAATCTCGGATAAACGGGCTAAAAATTCGGGACGAAAATACTGTCCCATCACTTCCATAAGTTGGGCTGTCGAAGGTTTAATGCCATGTTCCATTTGCGCGCTCAACCATTCGCTTCCCACGTTTGATGTGAAAAGGATAATGGCATTTGAAAAATCGCCTTCCTTACCTAAACGGTCGTGCAGCTTGCCTTCGTCCATAATTTGAAGGAATATGTCATAAAGAGATGAATGCGCTTTTTCTATTTCATCGAATAAAACTACTGCGTAAGGCTGCCGGCGGATTTTATTCACCAGAAGTCCGCCTTCTTCGTAACCTACGTATCCCGGAGGCGCTCCGTACAGCAACGCTGCCGAATGTTCTTCCTTAAATTCCGACATGTCAAAACGTATCATTGCCTTTTCGTCGTTGAAAAGAACTTCTGCCAGCGATTTTGCAAGTTCGGTTTTTCCTGTTCCTGTGGGTCCCAGCAGGAAGAATGATCCTACAGGCTGTCCTGCTTTGTTCATTCCGCTTCGCGATTCCAGAATAGCGTCAACCAGCGATTTTAATGCGCTGTCCTGCCCAACCACGCGGCGGCGAAGCAAATCTTCCATATTCAAAAGTCGTTCCTTTTCCTGAGCCTGCACTTTGCCGATAGGAATGCCGGTCTTGGCGGAAATAATCGCCGACAGTTCATGCTCCCGAACTGTCGTTATTTTTTCCTTGATAAATTCGCGCATGGTTTCCAGCATACGATATATGCAGTCGAAAAGTTTTTGATAATCCGTGATTTCCCTTATATCCGTTTCGTCTGTGATAATGCCTGATAAAACAGGGCTTAAACGGTTTTGCATCGAAAAGTACAGAAAACGCAAATCTTCAATCTTTTCTTCAGCGGATTTGTCGAAATCGCCTTCGATTTCAGCAAGTTCATTCGTAAAATGCTGAATATCGCCTTGCGCCGTTTCGTTTACCATCTTTACTGCCGACAGTGTCCTGTCCAGCAAATCAATCGCCGAGTCGGGCAACTTACGGTCTTTGTCATAGCGCTTTGCCAGACGCACGCATTCTTCAACCGCTTCTTTGGACACTTCTATTTTATGAAATTCCTTATAACGGGGCAAAACGGAGCTTACCATTTGAATGGCTGAAATCATATCAGGCTCGTTTACCTGTAACACTTCAAAACGGCGGTTGAAAGCATGATCCGGTTCTATCAGTTTGCGATATTCATCGACAGTTGTTGCGCCTATAACAGTTAAATCGCCTTTGGACAGTTCCGGTTTCAGAATATTGGCTGCACCTGAATTGCCCTGTTTGGGATCTAATAAAACATGTATTTCGTCAATAAATAAAATCGCCTTATCCATGCTGCGGATTTCCTTAATAAGATTTTTCAGGCGGTCTTCAATTTCTCCCTTGTAGGTCGCTCCTGCTATCAGCGCGCCCGTATCAAGCTCGTAAACAATCGAACCCGAAAGATAGGAAGGCGTTTGACGGTTGACAATACTGTATGCCAAACCATCAACCAGCGCTGTTTTGCCTACTCCCGAATCTCCGATAATCATGACATTGGGCTTACTGTGTCGCCCGAGAATTTCAATCATCATACGGGTTTCCTTATCACGGCTGACAATATTGTGTATTTTCAAATCCATAGCCAAAGCGGTTTTGTCGATGCAGTATTTTGACAGGCTTACCATTGGAACGCCCGAACCATCACTTACCAGACCCGGGTTCTGCGCGACTGATCCGAAAGCTCCGGCATTACTGCGGCTTTGAAGTCCTGTCGTATACAGTTCGTAAATCTCGTTTTCGCGAAGCGGGAACGATTTTAACTGATCGACAGAAAAGCCCGCGCCGGGCTTTGCCAGCGCCGTCAAAACACAGACAGGATTGATTTCGAGCAAGCCTAATTTCAGACGCACATTATCGGCTTCTTCAAAAACTGAAGGAATCCTGTCATCTGGAACAATTTCGGAAGTAATCGCCGCTTTGGGGCAGGCGTCTATCCGCATTTCAGACCACTCTTCCAGGTAATTAACGTCTTTTCCCATATCCCTCAAAAAGCCCGTTAAACCGATTTCCTTATGCAGCAGGGCTTTTAACAAATGAGCCGGAGTATACGTTCCGTTGTAATATTCACGCGCTAAGGATTTAGCAATCCTGATAGCCGTTTTGACTGTTTCGTTTAAATTCAAAAAATCATTCATAACCGTATCTGTTTGTTTTATTATAAATTAACAGGTGTTTTTACTGTATTTTGCTCTTTTTGATGTTTGTTAAATATGCAAAGATAATAATTTAATGGAATATTTGATATTATAATTAAAAATATGGTTATGGTTTTAAAAATGAATGAGAACAAAAAATTGGCAATCAGAGAAATTTCCCTGATTGTCAAACAATAAAAATAAAAAAAATGGCTTTATTGAAAGCTGATATGCATACTTTTGATAATTTTTATTTTCCTCTTTTGATGTCTTTATTCTCAGTAAAATCAAATACAATTTTATAATTTTCGTCAAATTTCAGCGCAGCGTCAAATATTTTGCCCGCCTTGCTTTTAAATCCTTTGATAATTCCTGTTTTGCCTTTAGTCAGCAAATCGGTAATTTCCCTGTCTGATAACTGTTTTTCGCCGGGAATGGTAAATTTTTGCAGGGCAAACACCATGCGTTCCGTTTTCTTGCCCGCTATTCTGATATTATAACGATAGGCGCGTACGGGCTGAATGAGCTGTTCCTGAATAGCAGTGCGTTTTGCCGTTTTCTTATCGGCAATCTTAATGCGTATAAAATCAATGTCAAACGGCGTTTGCGAAGCGTTTTTGATTTGAATATGAAAATACAGAAAATCGTTACAGGCGTAAATGCTTTTCAGCAACAGTTCGATACCAAAGCACTTATATCCTATATGCCTGATTTTGCGTTTGTCGCTACGGTAAATGGATTTCATGATAATATTGACCACCCTCGGCGATTCGTTGCCGCCAGATTTTATAAACTTTTCCCATTGTTTTGTATTTTAATAAACTTTTACTATATTTGCGCCCGTATTAAAAC
Source organism: Prevotellaceae bacterium (assembly GCA_031267135.1). GTDB lineage: Bacteria > Bacteroidota > Bacteroidia > Bacteroidales > UBA932 > JAIRKV01. The sequence goes on along the minus strand of JAIRZQ010000148.1, from coordinate 1,613 downwards.
AAATAATTATTAACCTGTTTGTCTGTACAGACAGATAAACGCAAAACAACAGAACTATGCTGGAATATTCTTTACATGAAAATCTGCTGACCGAACGCACAGACGACTATTCGGCGCAAACACACAGTAAGGCTTCGTACAACAGGGAGCAGTTTATTGACCTTATGCTTCAGCGCGGTACGCTGATGACTAAAACAGACGCTCTTGCAGTACTCAACAACATTGAGGAAACAGTAGCGTATATCGTTAAAAACGGCGGTATGATTAACATGCCGCTGTTCAATACGGGCTTTTCGATTTCGGGCGTCTTTGAAGGCGCAGCCGATGTTTTCGACCCGAACCGGCATCACCTGCACGTGAATATCAGCAAGGGTACGCTGCTGCGCGATGCCGAAAAGGATGTGAAGCTGACAAAGGTAAACGTGGCATCGCCACAGCCGCAGATACTGGAGGTGAAAGACAGCGTAACGGGCAGCATCGACAGCCTGCTTACTGCTGGCGGAGTGATTGAAATAGTAGGCGTGAACATCAAAATAGCTGGCGACAGCAGCGCCTGCGGACTGTACTTTGTTGATGCAAGCGGAACGGAAACAAAAGCCGTTACGCTCGTCAACAACAAGCCTGCGACAGTGATAGCCATTATACCTGCACTTGCCGCAGGCGAATATCACATAAAGATAGTTACACAATACTCTACGAGCAGAGATTTGAAAGAGCCGAAAACGGCTGTTTACAGTAAACTGCTGCACCTGCAGTAACTTATCTAATTTTACATTTTGCGACAGGCATTGAAACTCATCAATGCCTGTCGTTTTTTATTCTTCCGCAGGTGTAAGAGATTATCTTCCGCAGATGTAAGAGATGATCTTCTGCATGTGTAAGAGATGTTCTCACGCACAGGTGAGAAATATTCCGATTATGACGGCAGGATTCATAACGGAAAATTTTATTTTCTTACAGCTTGCATAATATTACAAATAAATACTATCTTTGCACAAGTTTAACTTATAAAGTATTGCCGATATGAGCAGAATTAAATTGACGGTTGATGGTGAAGAAAGGAACGTTTTGTTTTTTTCAACCGATTATTTCCATCCCGACCCGCTTGACAGGGTTTGGATGCCCAAAGAATTACTGGATATTCATAAACAATCGGGATTGATAGATGCCGACTACGAGCAGCCGTACTTTCGTACGCTTAAGGATTTCGACAGACATTCGCCTCGAGCTTACCGTGCGACAGGTGAGCCGTTTGGCGGGCTGTTCCGCATAGTAATGGAATCGACAGGCAGCGACGACCTGTTTTATCACTGGTTTAAAACTACTCGGGCAACGCACGGCATGATTGAGTTTTACAACTCAAAAGACGAAGACCTGCCTTTCCGCCGACTTGAGTTTTGGGATGGCTGGATAAGCGAGCTGTCGGAAACAATGATTTCTACAAGTAACATACCGATGCTGCTGTACTGCGAAATATCGCCCGCAACGGTGCGCTACAACAAAAGCCTCGTGTTTCAGAAAAACTGGTTTATTACCGATATAAACCAGAAACAGGTGAAAGAGAAAAGCGAGGAAAAAGAAATTGTTTCGGTGCAATGGATTGACAGGGACAC
>JAIRZQ010000055.1 GCA_031267135.1 Prevotellaceae bacterium | reverse complement strand
GACGCTGCAAAATTACAACAAAAAGTAAAGCAAAAAACAGGCAAATAAAAATCGAGCCTCACTTTTGTCCACTTGAACGAAATGAACAAAAATTAACCTCACTTTTGTCCATTAGGCCTGAAACTGTTACTTTGCCGGCTGCAAAATTTTTCGACCGGTCATTTTTGGTATCATTAGCGTTTTAAAACTTTAATTTGGGCTGTTTGACCCGTTAGACAGTCTCATATCAATTTGTCCGATAGCCTCGTATCGACTCATTCGATAGCTTCATATCGGCTTGCCTGATAAGATTTATTACGAGCACAGTCCGGCTTTTTCAAGTCGTTGCTATTATAGTTGTTCCTTAAAAGGTATATTTTTCAGAGATAAAAAATAATAACGATATTTTTTCTTTTAATTTGCCTTGACGCAAATTAACCAAAAGATCAAGAGCAGCCGACGCTATACGGTAGCTCCGATGTACGACTGTGACTTGTGGAAACGCCGCCTGCTCAACGGTCTATTAATTTTTCTGCATGTTGATCAGTTGAAAAATTTACTCGTACACGAGTACAAAATTTGATTGGCAAATAAGAACGGCATAGACTTCGCAGGCGGGGAACCCGCTCGGCGAAGACGACGTTAAAACGGAATTCCGTCAAGCGAAGCGAGACATTAATTCCGTTAGCCGTTGAGCCGTTAGCGGGTCGCCGAGAAGTATAAGCCTTGACTTTTTGGTTACTTTTGCGTCAAGGCAAAAGTAACAGGAAAAGAAAAACTTTGTTTATTTTGCAAAGTTTTATGTCTGTATTGATTAAAACCCTGCAATATTTTATCTTATTTTTATTTATAATTACCTGTTAATAAATTATTTGTGTCTTTATAAGGAACGACTATTATAAGTGTCCTTTCATAAAATTACGTCGCGTGAGTATAACCGGAAGCCTGTAATTTTTTGTTTTGAACTTACCTGCAAAATGCGCCTGTACTGTCATCAGCAGGTGCAATCACTTGATACCTATGTAAATTTCGGCTATTCCGAAAGTGAGCGGAATGTGTCGTGTTTGCCTAAAGCCTGCATTTTGCAGGCGCTGCACAAACTGCTTGCCTTTGGGAAATGTTTTTACCGATTGCGGGAGGTAGCTGTATGCGTACCTGTTTTGCGAAAAAAACCGTCCGATAAGCGGAAGAATATAAAAGAAATATATCGAATAAATTTGCCTTATCATGAAATTTCCGGGCATTGAAAATTCCAGTATGGTTGCTATGCCATCTGGTTTTACGGCTTGATAGATTTCCGACAAACCTTTGTCCAGATTCTCGAAATTACGAACTCCGAACGATACATTTACGGCGTCAAAGGTATTATTTTTGAATTTGAGCGATTCACCATCGCAATGTATTAATTCTATTTTGCCTGACAGTTTTTTCTTCCTGATTTTTTCTTTTCCTCTGGCAAGCATTTTTTTTGAAATATCTACTCCTATTATTTTTTCGGCATCGGTTTGCAGCAAAACTATTGCCGAATCACCCGTGCCTGTTGCTATGTCAAGAATTTTTTTTGGCTTGTAGCGTCTCAATTCTTTTACAAGCCGCTTTCGCCAAAATTTATCAATTCCGAAAGATAAAACATGATTCATAAAATCATATTTATCGGCAATATCGTCAAACATTTTAGATACGTATTTTTTATTTGCCATTATTTCTATCTTAATCCTTAATTATTTTCCATTATTTTTTCAATAGCGGTATCATATATTTTCTTTATATCGGCGATTTTGCCGAACGGTTCATTATCAATAACTATATCCGATTCTGTAACGGTTCCGATTTGTGAATAAGGCAGGCTTTGCGATTTCATGAAGCCGACAAAGGCATCAACATTTTTTTTACCTGCCGTAATAATGATTCTGCCCTGCGACTCGCCGAACAGAAATGCATCCCTGCGGATTTTTTTATCGGTTACGATACTGAAGCCCAAATTCAGCGGCATCGCCGATTCCGTCAGCGCAACAAACAATCCGCCATCTGAAACATCGTGGGCGCTGCTGATAAGTTTGTCTGTTATAAGTTGCCGTACTGTTTGATGCAGATTGTATTCCTCTTCGACATTGAAATACGGCGCAGGCGAAGCGGTAATTTTATGATACGAATAAAGATATTCGGACGAAGCAATATCTTCGACCGGTTTTCCAAGCATGAATATAGCATCTCCGATTTCGCCAAAAGCAAGCGTCATTTGGTTTTCTTTGTTTTTCAGAAGTCCCAGCATTCCTATTACCGGTGTAGGATTTACCGATTCGATTTTTCCATCCATGTTTGACTGGTTGTAAAAACTTACATTACCTCCGGTAACAGGTGTGCCGAAATATTCGCACGCTTTCGACATTCCTTTTACCGCTCCTGTAAACTGCCAGTATGATTCGGGATTATACGGATTGCCGAAATTTAAACAATTGGTTATCGCGCAGGGTTCGCCTCCGCTGCAAACAATATTTCGCGCAGCTTCGGCAACGGCAATCATTGTGCCTGTTTCAGGATCGGCTTTTACGTAGCGCGAATTACAGTCGGTTGTAAGCGCAAGAGCTGTATTTGTTTTTTTTATATTTACGATTGCCGCGTCCGAAGGTTTGTTCGTACTCATGTTTTTTGTGCCGACCATTGTATCGTACTGCTCGTAAATCCAGCGTTTTGATGCGATATTCGGATTTGATATAATCGCCATCGCAACCGCTTTTAGATCTTCGGGTTGAGCAACATTTTTTATGTCAAACTTTTTGTATTCGCTGTAATATGCAGGTTCTTTATATTCTCTGTCGTAAACAGGAGCGCCTCCTCCAAGCACAAGAGTTGATGCGGGAACATCAGCAACCTGTTTGCCGTGATAATAAAAAAGCAAACGGTCTTCGTCAATCACTTCGCCGATTATAGAACATGCCAAATCCCATTTTTTAAAAATGTCTTCTACGATTTTTTCCTTGCCTTTCTCAACAACAACCAACATTCGTTCCTGCGATTCCGAAAGAAGAATTTCCCATGCTTCGATGTTTTTTTGACGAAGAGGAACTCTGTCGAGATAAATTTTCATTCCGCAGCCGCCTTTTTCAGACATTTCGGATGTAGAACATATAATTCCTGCTGCACCCATATCTTGCATGCCTACTACTGCATCGGTTTTATTAAGCTCCAAAGTCGCCTCAAGAAGAAGCTTTTCCATAAACGGGTCGCCAACCTGAATGGAAGGTATATCGTTAGCCGAATCTTCCGTAATGTCAGCCGAAGCGAATGTAGAACCGTGTATTCCATCTTTTCCGGTTGATGAACCTACAATATATACAGGATTTCCTGTGCCTTTTGCAACAGCAGAAATCGTATTTTCTTTGCGCACCAGTCCAACCGACATTGCATTTACCAGAGGATTCATGTTGTAGCAGTCGTCAAAAAACACTTCGCCGCCAACAACAGGCACTCCGAATGCATTACCGTAATCGCCAATTCCTTTAACAACGCCTTTCAGCAGCCACTTTGTCCGTTCCGATTTCAAATTGCCGAAACGCAGGGAATTAAGCTGTGCGACAGGTCGCGCTCCCATTGTAAAAACGTCTCGATTTATTCCGCCAACTCCTGTTGCCGCTCCCTGATAGGGTTCAACGGCGCAGGGATGGTTGTGCGATTCTATTTTGAAAGCGCAGGCATAACCGTTTCCAACATCAACAAGCCCTGCATTTTCTGTTCCTGCTTCGGCTAATACGTGTTTACCCTTTTTAGGCAAGGTTTTCAGCCATTTTATCGAATTTTTATATGATGCATGTTCCGACCACATTACCGAATATATGCTGAGTTCGGTAAAATTTGGCAGTCTGCCGAGAATTTCCCTGATTTTGTCAAATTCTTCAGGCAGCAGACCTAATTCCTTGGCTATTTGATAATTGGTTTCTTTCATTGTCGTTTTTTGAAATTTGCATGCAAAGGTACAAATTATATCTTACATACAATAATGAATTGTAAACTGTTTAAATTAAATTATCGCTTTATGACGATTTTGATACATAGCCGAAAACAGGCTTGTGATTTAAAATATGGTTTTATAATGCAACTGAAAATTTAATTAATTGCTCCTTAAAAAGCATATTTTTCAGAGAGAAAAGATAATAAAGATGTTTTTCTCGTTACTTTTGTCTTGACACAAAAGTAACCAAAAGGTCAAGAGCAGCCGAAGCTATACGGTAACTCCGATTTACGACCGTGACTTGTGGGAATGCCGTCTGCTCAACGTGCTATTAATTTTTTTGCATGTTGATTGGCTGAAAGATTTACCGACATGCGGGAACAGAAGTTGATTGGCAAATAAAAACGGCATAGACTTCGCAGGCGAGGAACCCACTCGGCGAAGACGGCGTTGAAACGGAATTCCGTCAAGCGAAGCGAGACATTAATTCCGTTAGCCGTTGAGCCGTTAGCGGGTCGCCGAGAAGTATAAGCCTTGACTTTTTGGTTACTTTTGTGTCAAGGCAAAAGTAACAGGAAAAGAAAAACATTATTTATTTTGCAAGGTTTTATGTCTGTATTGATTAAAACCCTGCAATTTTTATCTGATTTTCCTAAGTACATGACAAAAATTTAAAGACATCTATTTCAGGTATAGTAATCGGGTTAAGCAATGCTGTTGCAATAAGTTCTAATCCATACTTGAAGAGACTTTTTGCCCGTTTCCCGT
>JAIRZQ010000043.1 GCA_031267135.1 Prevotellaceae bacterium | reverse complement strand
TTGTATATGCCCGAAGCGATGTTTTTTTCTATGATTTGTCCGACAATAAACGAGAGATTGTCGATGGAAGTGAAAGAACGGCGATTCTCAAATGCTCCCAGCGGCCAGGGAATTCCTTTTTTCACGACATTATACAGTAAATTCAGATTGCCCTTATTGCCCGGGCCGTGAATCATGCAGGGACGGAAAATATATACGGATTTATCTTTCCAGTCTTGACTTTGGATGTATTTTTCGGCGGCAATCTTGCTTTCGCCGTAAGGGCCGACCGGATTGGGAATGACGTCTTCGGTCAGGATGTCGCCTTCAACGGAATCGGCGGCGGCTTTGACGGAACTGAAAAAAATAAATTTTTTTGCTTTCGATTGCAAAAAATAATCGAAAATTTTCTGTGTCAATCCGAGGTTTATATCGAAATAGGTCTGCGATTCCGATTGATTTTTCGTGTCGTGGGCCTTGCCGGCCAAATGGATAATGGCATCGACTTCGGGAATTTGATCCAATTCGTTCCAGGAAAACGTTTTAATGACGCCTTCTTTTTCGGGAGAGATAATGTCCAGGCCATAGATGGAATGGCTTTGCTTTAAAGCAGAAACAAGATTGGAACCCACAAAGCCGTGGATACCGGTGATGAGAATAGTCATTTTAAAAATCGGTGGATATAGTGGATATCGTAGAGGAATATTTTATTTCAATGCCGCATCCTAAAATCTTTCGGATTCCGCTTGCTGATGAACAATGGAAAATTGCGACAATGCAGTTTGCGAGAGGCCCGGAGTTCTGACGTTTATATTTTTTTTGCCACTAATGCACTAATTTTTGCACTAATTTTATTCGTTTTTATTCGTGCATTAATGGCTTAAATTAATCATGCTTCGTTTCATGCCATTTTTTTTAACACTTTCGGCAAAGCCGTAATCATATACAGCGGCAAATTAAGCAATTTGAATATTTTTCCATTAATTGTTTTTACCTCGTCAATACTGAATTTGTTTGTCCAAAAGCGAATGCCGATATCAACATTTGATTCGTCCATAAATTGGTGCAGCGATTTCAAATGTGCATTGTGTCCGCTTTTGACTTCAATCGGGAAAATTGTGCCGTCGAAAACATACACAAAATCGGCTTCGGCATTGCTTCCACGCTTGGTGCGTACCCAAAAATGCTGTTTTTCGCCTACATCAAACGACAGGGTTTTCAGTTCCTGATACGCCATTTGTTCCGCAGCCTTTCCACGCCAGGTGTCCATTAAATCGCTGTGTAAGTATTCTTTCCTGATTTTTGCAACATGATTAATCAAACCCGCATCCAGCCAGAAAAGTTTCGGTTGCCGTTTCAGATTTGCCACCGCAGGCATTTGTACGCTCGTGAGCGGATAAACCAGCGCAAGCAACATTGCCTTTTGCAGTGTACGAAACGCTTCACCTGTTTCTCTTGCTTTGTAGGGCGAACCGCCAAAACCGCCGAAAGTGATGGCCTCGCCGGCAAAAGTCCATCCATAGTCTAAAATATAGCGAATTACTTCTGCCTCTGTTTTATTGGCCGCATATTTTTCAACATCGCTTTTATAAGAATTAAGTAATTGATTATAAATTCTTTGCAATGAAACAATATCGTGATTTTCCGCATATTGAGCCACCGCTTCGGGCATTCCGCCAACAAGCGAAAAGGTTTTAAAAATTTGCGCTAGTTCTTCGTGAAACACCGGTGGCAACGATCCATCTAAAATTGGCTCTACAAAGCGGCTTTCGCCTGTTGCCTGTAGAAATTCCACAAACGAACAAGGAGACAACGCCATATAATCCACCCGTCCAACAGGCAAAGAGATATGTTTATCAAGCATCGTTTCTAATAAAGAACCTGCCGCAATAACATAAATTTCGGGCAATTCTTCGTAAAAATAACGCAATAACACAACTGTATGCGGCGAATTTTGAATTTCGTCGATAAATAACAGCGTCTTGCCTTCTTTTTGCGGTACATTGCAATATAGAAAGAGCATTGGCAACAGTTTTTTTACCTCGTCGGAGGACTCAAAAAGTTCTTTTGCCGCACGTTTTTCCAAGTTTAGCGATAAAAAATTCTCAAAATTTTGAGCAAAACGGGTTACAATCGTAGTTTTCCCAACCTGACGCGCTCCACGTAATACAAGCGGTTTCCTGTATTTATAAGTAGACCAACGCATTAATTCTTTTTCAACAGCTCTTTCAAACATGACAACACGGTATTAATTCCGGTTGCAAATATAATAAAAATGTTTCAATGCAGGGGTATATTTCTTCGAAAAATGTTTCAATGCAGAGGTATATTTCATCAAAAAATGTTTCAATGCAGGGGTATATTAGTTACTTTATTTGATTCTGAACTTTAACAAATTTGAATATTTTACGGAAATATTTCAGCGAAAGGATGAACAAATTAGTATAAATATCATTTTCTTTGCAAGCTCGAATGATTTCCCGGTTCAATAAATAATTGCTTTTCCACGATTGCGTGCTTTTCCCGCCTGTCCGCATTTTCACTAAATCCAGGGGCAAGTAGCAGTACGAAAGTTTGTGTACTTGCAAGAAGCGCATTAACAGTTCGAAGTCGGCTGCAATTTGATAATCGGTTTTATAATAACCGATTTCCTCAAAATATTTTTTACGAACGAAAAAAGTAGGATGCGCCGGCATAAATCCCCACAAGTGGAATGAGCATAAAAGTCATCGGTGTTCAGTATGCCTACAATTTCTCCGGTAGCCATTTTAATCCCTTTGTTCATAGCATCGTACATTCCCTTGTCCGGTTCGCTAGTCCATTTCAGACGACCGTTGAACTGCCATTCGTAACTCCTTACAATATCAAGTGTATTATCTGTCGAGTTTCCATCGACAATAATGTACTCAATATTTTTGCAGGTTTGTGAAAGTACCGATTCGATGGCTGTGCGGATGTATTTTTCGCTGTTGTAACAGACAGTGACGGTCGATTATTTTTTCTTTATTATTTCCGCAAGCTTTTTTTATCTCATATATCTTAGCATCCACTAAAGTGAGGATAATAATGGACAAATCAAGCATATTGATTTATTGCGTGTAAGTAAAGAGAGGAGCGGCAAGCCTTATTCTATCTATGCCTCAACACAATGAACAGCGTATAGAGGCACTGATTTTATTCCATTTTCAAATCCAAAGTTTTTAGCGGAAATCCGTATGGAATATTCGGGTTTATATTTTGATACATAAACAGATAAACTTTTTGATTTTACATTGTCGGCGGCTTTTACCTCGCAGGGAATAATGCCGGTTTCCTGAGAAAGTAAAAAATCGACT
>JAIRZQ010000002.1 GCA_031267135.1 Prevotellaceae bacterium | reverse complement strand
CTGCTTACGGCGTGTTGCGCTGTGGCGCTATTGTGTTACTTCCTGTTTGCGGGAGTAACGCACTGCATTTTCACGGCAATTCCCGTTACCATTTTTGCCGTTATTCTCTATGACGACAGGGATGTTAAGCGAAGGTTAAAACATATTGTTAAACGTATCAAAAAATCGCTGCTATGAAAACAACATGTAACGTTTGCAACGGCATACATCCCTCGCAATGTCCTGTTTGCGCCAAATCCGAAAGGCAGGAAATATTTCATATTGCCTGTCCGAAGTGCAAGGGCAGCGACAAGCGCTGCAGCGCCTGTTTCGGTGCGGGAGTAACATTTAATATCGACATTGACGATGTCCCGGAAAATACGCAGGTCGAATGTCCTGTTTGCGGCAAAACGGTTGAGGCGGGCGAAATCTCATTTAACCAATGCGCCGGCTGCAACCGCAGCAGCGATGAAGCCGAAGAGGCGGCATTTGAAGCTATGCTTGAAAAAATCGACAGGCATATTGAGAATATCAGGAAGATAAGGATACCCAAGCGTCCTCCTCTGTTTACGGCTGCTAACGCAAAAACCGCCAATGTACAGGCATTGACGGAATTGGTTATTTAAAAATTATTCAATATAAAAACAAAAATCTTTACAAAAAATAAAAATTTAAAAATAAAATACATGATGCAAAGATATGGAAATAATTTAATAACGCAAAAAAGCCCGTCGTTGCCGACGAGCATGCACAATATTATTTTCATAAAAATTATTTCATGAAAAAATAAAAAGATTCACAAAGATATGGAAAATAATTTAATTACGCAAAATCCCGTGTTTGCAGAAGCGGAAAGTTTCATAAAAATGCTGTCGGCAGAACCCGACAAAACGAACGTTAAAATAAACGAAAACGCAAACAATGCAAAATATCTGCCTGTTTCGTTTGTCGAAAATCAGCTTGATGAGCTGTTTTTTGGAGCGTGGGAACTTCGCGATTTCAAATATCAGGTAGTTGCCAACGAACTGGCAGGCTCAATACAGCTGCGGTTTTTTCATCCTGTTTTTCAAACATGGATTGAGCGTACAGGCTGCGCTGCCGTGCAAATACAAATGAAATCCCTCAAAAACGGCGGCGATGGCAACATTGCAAACGTGCAGAACAAGATAACAAACACACTCACCAAAGATTTCCCGCACCTGAAAGCCGAATGCGTAAAGAACGCCGCAAGGTCGATAGGCAAAATCTTCGGGCGCGACCTCAACAGAAAGTTTGAAGACACATACAATCCGCTGTCGGTGCAAATCGAAGACCAAAAAATAATATCCGAAATGGATGAAAAAATAGAAAAATGCATGAACGTTGACGAGCTTGAAATGCTGTGGGACACGCTGGATGATGACTTCCACGGCATGGAAAAAATAAGAAAATTGTTTACAATAAGAAAAAACGAACTTAAATATGGAAAAAATTAAATGGATGCAGCAAAGGCTTGGAAAATTCACGGCAAGCCAAATACACAGTCTTCTTGTGGGCGCACGCGGCAGGGCGGATGATTTCGGCAAGGCGGCAATGTCGTACATAAGGGAAAAAGCCGCCGAAATACTCACGGGAACGGGCGAAGATGTAACGAACAGGGCTATGGAATGGGGAACGTTCCACGAGCCCGCAGCCGTAGCCGCCTACATGGAGCGATACGGCAAGGCAAAATACTACGGCTCTGAAAATCCTGTATTTATTGAACACGGCGAATACAGCGGCGGCTCGCCCGATGCCGTATCCGATACGCACCTTATAGAAGTCAAATGTCCTTATCGCAGCGTCAATCATGTAGAAAACATGCTGCTAACTGCCGATACGTTTCGGGCGGAACATCCCGACTATTACGCGCAAATACAATTCAACATGCTGCTCACAGGCAAAAGCAAAGCGCACTTCGTCAGTTTCGACCCGCGTATGGCTTGCCGGGAACAGCAGCTTTGCGTTATCGAAATTCCCGCCGACGCCGAATTTATTGCCGCAATAATTGAACGCATAGAAAAGGCGGAAACGGAACTGAAAAAAATAATCTCTAAAATAATTAACAATGAGTAATTTATCAATAAACTTAAATTTAAAGTCCCTCAAAAATGTTTTTGTGAAAAACATACAGGGCAAGAGCGAAAGCAAGCGGTGCGTGTGTATTCCGATAGATGAAAACAGCCTGTTTGTATCCGAATTTGGCGGCATTTACCTGTCGCTTGCGGCTTGGGAAAACAGCAAGCTCAAAAACGGCAAGACGCATTTGATAAAGCCGTTTATCCCAAAACCCAAAAGAGACTTAATGTCGCAGGACGAATTGAAAAATCTGCCTGTAGTGGGCGACGTAAAGCCTGTTGAACAGAAAAAAGAAACGCCCAAATCCGAACCAGAGCAGACTACTCCCGTTGATGATATGGACGATTTACCATTTTAACTTTAATACAAAATAATCATGAATAAAGAAGAAATAATAAAGCATTACAGAACGCTGTTGCCATGCGAGCAGTTTGTGGTAACAGGCACTTATGCCCTTACGCAAATGGGATTAACAGACAAATCGAATGATATTGATATTATTCTTGTCAATCCGACCGAAGAGGCAAAAAACACACTGGAACGACTGATGAAAGACAGCCCTGCAGAAACAAAGCCATCGCCCGGAGGTGAGCTACTGGCTATTTTCATGCACGAAAATGTTAAGGTGGATGTGTTTTTGGAAAAATCAAAAATCTCAACTTTAACAACTGTCGATGACATTCAGATAAGCAGTGCAAAAAGGATTTTTGAGGCAAAAAAGAAAATGAGCAGGGTTAAGGATTGGGTACTGTTAAGAAAAATTGCGATGTCAATCTTTAAGCAAACTGAATTTGAAACTTACTTAAATAATCAGTTATGACAAAGACATACGTAACATTTGGACAGGGGCATACGCACCACGTAAACGGGAAAACGCTGGATAAGGATACCGTAGCGGTATTGTCTGCCCAAAATAGCAATCAGGGACGCGAAAAGGCATTTGAACTTTTTGGCGCTGAATTTTGCTTTGAATACTTCGATAGCGAATGGAAAGAGGAAAATCTTAAATACTTTCCCAAAGGATACGTTTACATCGATTAAAAACACACAAAGCAAAATAATGGGACAGATAGCAGATGATATTATTCAGGGGCGTTGTTGCTCCTTATGCAACATATACTTCGTAGAAGAACACTTTTACCCTGTTGTATGTGAAGATTGTTGGGCTGACCTGACAAATGCAGAAAAACAAGGATACGAAAAAGCAATTTATGAGGAAGAATAATCATGACACTCGAAGATTTAAATAACGAATGCCAACAAATGCAGGCGATGCTTGAAACTGTTATACCGGCAGACGTTAACGCCGTAATAGAACATGCCCGGCTACTTGCGGTATTTCACGCGCGTTCGGGGCAAATGCTTTCCGATGCAAAGCTATTGCTGAGAAAGAAAAAAGCCTCCGAAATAGCCGATATGATTATAAAGATAGCAAAGGAAGGCTTTTTGAGTGCAAAGGCTCAAAACGCCTTGCTCGACACAGTCGCACAGGACGAAGCCTATCTTGTTGACCGGCTCGACAGAATAAATGCAAGCTGCGTTCACTCTCTGGATTTGTGCAGGTCGATAATCTCAAAGGCAAAGGAAGAAATGCGCATGTCAAACTTTATTCCCGAAACAACAGCACGATACGGATTTGATTAAAACAACCGAACAATGAACCTCATAGCCAAATTAGACAGAATATTCAGCGAATCCGTTCGCAGGCGAGATGCCGATGAAGATGGATATATCCGCTGTATTTCGTGTGGCAAGATTGTTCACTGGAAAGATTCCGATGCGGGACATTACGTTAATCGCCGACATTTAGCGCTGCGCTATGACGAAAAGAATGTTAACGCTCAGTGCCGGGCATGCAATCGTTTTGACGAAGGGAATATGATAGGCTACCACGCAGGACTGATAAAAAAATACGGCGAAGGCGTTATACAATATTTGGAAATCAAAAAGCACAACACCGCCAAATACGGAAAATTTGAATATCAAACATTAATAAAATATTACACGGAAAAAATCAAACAACAAAATAAAAAACAATGAAAAAATACGCATTAACAAACAGCTACTTTAAGGCTCGTTACGGCGACATGCCCGACACGATACTCGAAATAGCAAAGTATTACAAAGAAAAAGGTGAACTGCCGTTCAAATACAGCGGCGACAATTGGGTATATGACGCTTTTTGCGAGCGCCAAAAGCGCAAAGGAGTTTACGCTTCACAGTATCTCACTCCCGATGCAACTGTTGATAGAATGTTGCATTTTACAGGTAAATATTTCACAGATAATTGGGTGTTGGAACCCTGCTGCGGAACAGGACAAATCACAAAGGAACTGATTAAAGGCGGCTACAACGTAACGGCATTTGACGTTGACGCCGAATTAGTCGAATTATGCAATCTGTTATACCCGGATATAAATGTAACGAAATCCGATTTCAGGGATGTACGGGGAAAATACAGTCAAATCATCGCCAATCCGCCCTATGAAGTTCCCGAACTTACCGACTTTTTAGAATGGATTTTAAGCATTCAGACCGAAAGCGGAATATCTGTTTTACTTCTTCCGAAAGGATTTATTCATAAAGATAAACCCAAAAGATTGACAGCAATGTTAAATCGGTTTTATTTTTTGGAAACGGAAGACATGCGGGAAAGTTTTGAGAGAACGAATATAAGAGCAGAAATAGCAGTATTAAAAAAGCAATAAAAACATGGAAAAACAGTTAGCGCTCGTTAAATACGAGCAGGCAAAAAGATTAAAGGAATTGGGGTTTGATTTGGAAACAATAGAATTCTACCATGAGGACGGCACTATGGATATATGGACGTTCGATAATCACAACGCCGTCAGCGGTAAATCTTCCGCCCCCACCGTCGCCCTTGCTCTTAAATGGATAAGAGATGTGAAAAAAATATTTGGCGTGGTTGTCTTTAAGGATTACGGTTTTTACGTTGGTTACATGTGGAAATACTTTGCCCTCAATAATAAGGAAGTCAAAGCGGAAGCGGATATAACAGAACTAAAAGGAAATTACGAAGCCGCCGAAAGCGCACTGTTAGACGAATTACTAACTATTTTAGAAAAGGAAAAAGAACAATGAGACAACTTGAATTAAAAGACATTTCAGGTTATTTGCCGTATGATTTATATGTTATAACAAATAGAACAATTAACCCTAAATTAGTGCATTGTGCAGGCAGAGGAAATTTATATATAGGTACGACTTTTCGCGCAATAAATATTAAATACTGTAAAGCTGTTATGCGTCCCTTATCTGACATGTACAAAACAATCATTCATAACGAAATAGAGATAATTCCGATTGTGGAGTTAGCAAAAATAGCTTTTCCTAACCAATTAAATTATTGTCATCTTAAAGGGAATTATTGTGATATTTTCTCCTCTGATAAAAAATATAGTTATTTATTTAGATATGAAGAAAAGGAAAGCTATTTCAGATTAGTTTATACGGGTGATTTTAATGATATGTATACTAATCAACATCAACTCTTTGATTATTTAAAAAAGCTCAAAATAGACTATCGCGGCTTGATTGAATCCGGCTTGGCAATAGACGCTAACACATTAGAAACTAACCCTTATAAATAAAAAATTATGGCAAAGTGTAGAAGATGCGGAGATTATGTCAGTTATGGAGGAATATGCCCTGCATGTTTAAAAAAGTTTACTGATACACGTGAACAAAACTTTAATAAACTGCAAGAAAAATATGGCAAATTAAGTCCTGAAAATATAGAAATCATTAGAAAGGAAATGAGAAAATTAGAACGAAAAAATAAAAAATCATGAAAGGGATTTTATTCACAGAGCCGATGTTCCATAAGGTGGTAAGCGGTGAAAAAGTAATGACAAGGCGGATTATCAAACCGCAACCGGGAAAAGACTTGGAAATTCCGGAAGAGGGTTTTATCAATTTTGATGGCGAGTACTGTTTCGGGCGGCAGCGTGTTTTAATACAAACGGTAGAATGCAGGTATGATGACAACGGGAAACTGTATCAGCACTATTCGGAAGATATTGATGTGGATGTTGTAAATTTCCCCGTAAAACCCCGTTACAAGCCCGGCGAAACACTCTACCTGAAAGAGCCATACTGGAGTGTGGGTAATGTTGTCCAATATAAATACAGTTGCGGAAATGGCGTTAAAGGTTTTGATGTCGAAAGTATAAAGTGGAGCAACAAACTTTTCATGCCGGAAAAACACGCCCGCTACTTCATCGAGATTACCGGCGTGCGCTGTGAGCGGTTGCAGAATATAGGCGATGAGGATTGCCTGAAAGAAGGAATTGAAGAACAGCAATGGACAGATTACCCATATAATACATTCTATGTAATTCCAGATACAACATGCGAACTGTACAATGCTCCGCAAGAAGCCTACGCCGCCCTTATCGACAGCATTAACGGCAAAGGCACATGGAACAGTAATCCTTTTGTGTGGTGTTATTCATTTAAACTTATAAAATAATCATGCACACAACAGCACACACGCCGGAAAGTAGAGAAAAAATGAGGATTTCGCATTTGGGTAAATCGGCACCCTGGAATCGTAAAGAGGGTAAAGTCGTTAACGGGATTATGCTTTACAAGTGTTCTTCCTGCGGTAATTTTATGTCAGCAGACTTTTATTATAAAAGCAAAAGAAATCCGATAGGCATAACATCACAATGTAAAAAATGCCATATCAAAACATCTATTGCTACCCGAAGCGTTGAAAAAGAGCGCGAAAGAGCAAAATTGAGAGCGCGAAGAATACGAATTGAAAATCCCGGCTATTTCAAAAAATATGAAAAAGTAAAGAAAAAGACATACAAGACTTTAGCGCGCTATATGCTTAATAAAGCTATTAAGAATAGAATTATTACGAAACCAAATTTTTGTGAAAGTTGCGGACGTGATAATGTCAGGATAACGGCGCATCACAGCGATTACAGCGAACCTTTACGTGTTGAATGGTTGTGTTATGAGTGCCATGCAAAAATACATAGGAAATTAATAAAGTAAAAAGATAAATAGATATGAACAGAACAATTAAATTTCGCGCAAAGCGAAAAGACAGCGGGGAATGGGTATACGGGTATTTATGGTGCACTCCGACAGATTGTAATATTTTCCTGTATGGAAGTGAATGGTCGATTTTGCAAGATTCTTTTGAAGTCCTCCCCGAAACCGTCGGACAGTTTACCGGACTTTACGATAAAAACGGAAAGGAAATCTACGAGGGGGATATGGTACTCTTTGAGATCACAGGAGTAGGAAACGGTAAGGAGGAAGTAGCCTTTGAGAATGGCTCTTTTGTGATACACAATGAGCAAATGGGCAATCTTTCATTTATGGAGATTGACGGGAAAAGATACAAAATTATCGAAATCATCGGAAACATTCATGACAATCCTAATTTAATAGCAAAACAGTAAATGGAAAAGGTTTTAATAGTATTTATAATGTTGTTATCGCTTGCGGCTTTGGGTTTGATTATCGCTTTAATCTTCCTGTGGTGGGTAGACAGGAAAATATCAAAATCGCCCCGCCGGCATGGACGTAAGCCCGATTCCGCAGATTACTGTGTTAAAGAGGATAATTACGATTATCCCGATTATTGGCACGAATTTGAACGGTTTTAAGAAATAAGAAAAATAAAAGGGATTAAAATGAAAAACAGTTTTGTATTTTATTCAGATTGGTTGAAAGCAATCGAGGTACAGCCGGTAGAAATTCAGGGAGACGTTTTACGCGGGATAGCGCAGTATGCTATAAACGGAAACGAGATAGAATTAAAACCTGTTGCACAGGCATTGTTTTCTCTGATTAAATTACAGATAGACAGGGATAATGAAAAGTATATGTCTATCGTGGAACGCAATCGGGCAAACGGTTCGAGAGGCGGGAGACCTCAAAAAAACCAAAACCCAAAACCCAAAATAACCCAAAATAACCCAAAAAATCCAAATGGTTTTTCGGAAAACCCAAAAAAACCCTATAATGATGATGATAATGATAATGATAATGATGATGAAAATGATTTTAAAAAAGATGCTACTGTCGTAGCATCCAAAAAAGACTGGCGAACCGATTACGAAGTTTACGTTGAACAGTTGCGAGCTGCATACAGCCAAATCACACATGACGATAACTTTATTCGGCAGCAGGAAAAATACAATCCCGGCGTCGACATTCTCATGTCTGTCGAAAAGGCTTGTATAAACTTCTGGGCAACAGAAGCGGGCTGGCTGAATAAGAAAAAAAGCCGTGCAAAACAAATCGACTGGCAGGCAACGTTCAGGAATGCAATAACACTAAAATCAAACAGAGTTTACAAATGAACAAAACAGAAAACATAA
Organism: Prevotellaceae bacterium; assembly: GCA_031267135.1. GTDB lineage: Bacteria > Bacteroidota > Bacteroidia > Bacteroidales > UBA932 > JAIRKV01. Next base: position 1,385 of record JAIRZQ010000002.1, on the reverse strand, counting down.
AATTACCGCAAAGCCAAATCACGGAACAGAGCGTTATCGCCGCGCTGATTATTGATTTTGAAAATTGCAGTCAGGCAATGGAAATACTCTCGGAAGATTGTTTTTATAACCCTTTTTACCGCAAAATCTTTGAAACCGTAAAAGAACTTTTGCACGACAGTCAGAGTATTGACTTAATCACGATTGGCTCTAAAATCGGAGCAGACAGCATGCCGAAGCTGATTAAAGCAACACAAACAGTCGCATCGGCGCTTAACGTTGTGCAGCACAGTCAGTTCCTTTATGAACTGTACGCTCGTCGCAAATTAATTCAGATAAGCGCAGAACTTCAATCGCGGGCTTTTGATATTACCGTTTCGATTGACGAAGCCATAAATCAGGCGCAAAATGGAATTAAGAGCCTGTTTGATTTCGACAGCGCAAAAACAACCGCCATCAATGACACCCTCGAAGATGTGTTTGTTGTGATTAACAGGAACAAAAATACAGAACACGGCTTAACGGGCATAGGAACGGGATTGACCGAACTCGATAAGTTTTCGGGCGGATTGCAGCCGACAGACCTGGTCGTAATTGCGGGTGAAACTTCACAGGGCAAAACAAGCCTTGCGCTTACAATAGCCAAAAACGCAGCAATGCAATACGGCGCAAAAGTTGTATTCTATTCGCTCGAAATGAGCAATATACAGTTAACGGCACGATTAATCTCACAGGAAACCGCAATAAACAGTAAACGTATTTTGTCGTATCCGCTGGATGATGAAACTGTCAGGCACATAAGCGACAACACCTGGAATCTTGCTAACGCAAAGATATATTTCGACAGTTCAAGCAGCACAAATATCAGCAGTATCCTGCGTTCAATCAGGTCGCTTAAGCAGCGGTACGACATTGATGTTGTTGTTGTTGATTATCTCGGATTAATATCATCGTCCGAGCGCGAACAAAACCGCGAGCAGCAAATGGGCGGCTATGCCCGCTCACTCAAAAACATTGCAAAAGAATTAAACATTTGCGTTATTGTGCTCTCGCAGCTTCGCAGAGCCGACAATCCCGAGCCGACCATCAACCGTTTACGCGACAGCGGACAGATTGAAGAAGCCGCCGATATGATTATATTTACATATCGACCCGAAGTTTACAACAGGGATTATCCCCACGAATTTAAGAATTATAATACAGCAGCAACGGCGATGATTAACGTAGCCAAAGGACGCAACACAGGCACAACGCGATTTATTGTTTCGTTTGAAAAAGAAATCACGCTGTATAAAGATTACGATAGCGGATATGTGCCACACAAACCGTTGCCGTTTTGAATATAATAAAAAATAAAGTTATGACAAAAGAAGAATTTTTGAAGGCTTTTTTGCCTGAATACGAAA
>JAIRZQ010000174.1 GCA_031267135.1 Prevotellaceae bacterium | reverse complement strand
CGGGAAACGGGCAAAAAGTCTCTTCAAGTATGGATTAGAACTTATTGCAACAGCATTGCTTAACCCGATTACTATACCTGAAATAGATGTCTTTAAATTTTTGTCATGTACTTAGGTATTTAATAGATAAATTGTATCAACAATGAAAAAATTTATTTTGGCATTTCTGTTATTGTTCGGCTGTAAAAGCATAAATTCTGTTACAGGTAACTGTGACAAGTGTAACTGTTATTACAATAAAGAATTAAAAACAGAAGTATATACAACGTATGACAGCCCTCCTGAATATAGCGGGGGAATAATAAAATTATATTCTCTTATTTCTAAAAACATTCAAATTTCTTATGAGGATGATTTACCGGCACCAAAAGCTATTGTAAACATTATTATTGGTAATGACGGTCATGTCATATATTTGGGAATATTTAATAAATCTGAAAAGGAATACAATGTTTTAGAAAGAGAAATTATTAAGGCTTTATCTGCGATAAATACATGGATACCTGCCAAATGTGATGGTAAAAATGTAGTTGCCTTACTGACGTTACCTTTCAATATAATTTACAATAGCATGTTTTTGAAAGATAAACAGCAAAATCAAGGACGAACTGCAATAGTGTGCAAACAACATAAAATGAATAATGATACTATTCTTTTTGAGAATCTGCTGCTTCGCATTGTGAGGGATTCTCATGCTTTTCTACCGATAAATAATATCGTCGTACAGTTCGCGCATACGCTTTCGCAAGTGCAATACTGCATAATGTTTTCGCGAAAGCAGGGTATTGACCGAAATACCTGTAATCTGTGATATTTCTTTCATCGAAAAACCTTCCAGTTCGGTAAGTTCAAATATTTCGCGCTGCTGCGGAGATAATTCCGACAGGGCGTTTTCCAGTTCGTCCCATACCATCGAGCGCAAGTATTCAATTTCGGGCGACGATGAAAATTCATTATTGAACATTATATCCGAAATATCTTTCAACATGCCATCATCACTGTCACCGGTTTGCATAACAGGCATCGATTCTTCGCGCTTCTTCTTGCCGTGATTGATAACAGCATTATGTGCCACGCGATACAGCCATGCCGCAACATGATCAATAGGATTCATGGCTGAATTTATCGTTTTTACCAGTTGATAAAAAACGTCCTGCAAAATATCTTCGGCTTCTTCGTAACGGGCAACCCGTTTTTTTATAAACGATTTAAGTTGAGGCTGATATTCAGTTATCAGTTTTTCAATCTCTTCATGTTTTGATTTCGTCACCTTCGTTTTTGCCTGATTCGTTGTTTTGAAAAAAATCGTCATTGAAACCGTATTTCGCCAATTTGCATTTCATAAAGGCTTCACGTTCTTCGTTATGCATTTGCATAATTTTGCGAAAACGACGATTATGCTGCAGCCCGCCGTGCATCCAGTGCTTGCCTGTCATACCGCCGAAAAGCATGCGCGAAAGCACCAGTAATCCCAATGCCTGCCATAAATTTATTGCTGAAAATCCGAAAATCGAAGGCATCAGACAATTCCACAACAGCATCACAACAGCGCTGAAAACAGCAGCGATTGCCAATGCTCCAAATACATGTTTTAAAATTGAAATAAGTTTTTTCATAAAATTTTTTATTTAATTGCGTTATCTATTTATATAGACAAATGAAAACGAAAAATATTTTATAAAAACATGAAAATAATTTTATAACAGCATTAACAATCTGATGATTTATTTCAATAAATTTAAATTATCCGAGAGTTAAAAAATTTATTCTGTCTTACTGCTTTGGAATTGAGTATTTTATGTTTTTATGAACTTTATGATTTTTTCGGCAATCTGTACGGCATTTGTTGCAGCGCCTTTGCGTAAATTGTCGGCAACTATCCACAGGTTTACGCCCGATTTCAACGAAATATCGCGGCGTATCCGTCCTACAAAAACATCGTCTTTACCGAATGAATAAAGAGGCATTGGGTAAATATTATTTTTAACATCATCTTTTACAGTCACACCTTCCGTATTTTCAAGCATGTTCACCAGTTCGTGCAGTTCAAACTCTTTTTCAAATTCAATATTTACCGATTCTGAATGACCTCCCATCACCGGAACTCTGACAGTAGTGGGCGACACAGCAATAGAACGGTCGCAAAGGATTTTATGCGTTTCGTTCACCATTTTCATTTCTTCTTTTGTATATCCGTTATCGGTGAACGAATCAATATGGGGAATTATATTTTTGTCGATAGGATAAGGATAAACCGTTTCATAGCTGCCATGCTCCATTCCGGACCGCTCTGCCTGCATTTGTTGTATGGCTTTATATCCTGTGCCTGTTACCGACTGATATGTAGAAACTACAATGCGTTTTATTCCATAAGCCTTGTGCAAAGGAGCGACAACAAGCAGCATTTGTATTGTCGAACAGTTAGGATTTGCAATTATGTAATCGTTTGCAGTTAAAATATCCGAATTTATTTCCGGGATTATCAGCTTTTTAGTTTCATCCATGCGCCAGTATGATGAATTGTCAATAACTCTGCATCCTGCCTGAGCAAATTGAGGCGCCCATTCTTTCGATACTTCGCTGCCTGCCGAAAATATTGCCAATTCCGGCTTTTGTGCAACAGCATAATCAGGACTGCAAACTTTATATTCCCTGCCTTTGAATTTTATTATTTTTCCTGCCGATTTCTCGGATGCTACAGGGATTAACTCGTTTAACGGAAAATTGCGTTCTTCGAGAACTTCAATCATTTTTGTTCCAACCAAGCCTGTGGCTCCAACTACTGCTACTTTCATCTTGCTTTAAGTATATATAATTTTAAGTATTTATCATTTGCGGCTGCAAAGTTCGTATTTTTTCCATCATAAAAGAATTTTTTTGAAAATATTGTACAGTTCAATATCTTTCATAATTTTGTAGGTACGAGCAAAAACTGCAAAAAGGTTTTGGGAGAAGATTAAGGATATGTCTGTCAATATATTTTACTCCGACCGTTGGAAAAGTTACAATGAATTTGTTCCTTTGAAAAAATTGGTACAGACCAAAATGGAAACATTTACCATAGATGGTTATAACAGCAGGATACGACATTATTTGGAGCGATTTAAGAGGAAGACAAAATGTTACAGCAAGAGCCAACACATGATGGAAATATCTCTGAATTTATTGTTCCTCAAAATCTTTAGTACATGACAAAAATTTGATGTATACTTAGAATTATTTGAATATCAACAAAATATGCTTTCTTTTATTTGGAAATGACCTTGAAAATTCGTATCTTTACGACTGGTTTCCAATTAGTTGTAATGAAGACGAATAATTTCAAGGTCGAGTACAAAAGTACCTAATTAATTTCAATTTTAAG
>JAIRZQ010000182.1 GCA_031267135.1 Prevotellaceae bacterium | reverse complement strand
CAATATGCAGGCGGTTGTTCCCATACCTTTAAGTTCGGGATGTTCGGCGGCATAGCCCAATATCTGCATATTGGCAAACTGCAACGCTTCGTTAAGTGCGTAAAGCGGATTTTCGTATTTCTCTTTTTTCAGACATTCAAGAATGCTGTTCACGGCAATGCTGCTTGCCTGTTTGCCTCCCACGTGTCCTCCCATACCGTCGCACACTACGAACACATCGCCGTTTGGAGTAAGCGCCGCAAAGTCGTGGCTGTCTTCCTGCGCCTTCCGCACATTGCCGATTACCTCTTTCTGAAAGACATTGTTTGAATTGATTGTTGTTAAACTCATAATTTATTTACAATTTATTACTTACCACATTGACTGATTACTATCTAATTGTTTCAGTATTGGTGAATTTTTAAAAATTTCCATCAAATATTTCAACTCATTGGTACTCAAAAATAATTTTTCTACCCCTGAACCTGACATACGACTTTCTATTTCTACTCCTGACACACATATAATTTGCGGTTGCGTAAGACTACGCATTACGCCTCGCGCACTCACTTTTACGGTTGTCATCTTATTTCGGTTGCCTTCAAAAGTTGGTATATTTGACCACATTGAAATATTGTAATCGTGTCCGCAATGTTCGCATTTTCCGTTCCATTCATAATTCCACGGAACTTTTCCATCATAAGCATCTCCTTGAATAGAGCCAACATAACCTTCTTTTGGTTTGGGTATTTCTTTTCTTAAAAGATAACCACAATGCGAACAAACAGGAATATTTATTTCCGTTTCTTGTGCATCATAAAAAATGCTACGGGCATCGCTATTACCATATTGCGTTGGACAATAAGGACAGGCATCGCCTTGATAATAGTGTCCGTTTTTACAGCGTTTAAAATCATTCGCAGGTTCAATTTCTTTACCATCACAATAATTTCTGTTTGTTCCTTTATATATGCAACAAGTAACATTACAAGTTAAACAACACGGTTGATTTTTAGTAGTTTTGTTATTCATACTACATTCTTATTTTAATAATTCAACATAAAAACTTTCGGGCAAATACACATTCTCAATATCTTCATCAATCGCGGAGCTGAATAGCGGGGCGATTTCTTCTACTGTAAAACCCGCAATGCCGCAACCGATTTCGGTAACCAAAAAATTGAGTTCAAGGTGCGCTTTGGCAAATGCCAAAAATTCATCAATGTATGGCTTTATGGTTTCTATGCCGCCCTGCATGGTAGGAATAGCATAAGTTTGCCCGTGCAAGCCAACACCCTGACCCCATACAGCGCCAAATTTCCGGTGCGCCGTTCTCGCCGCACCGCCGCCATGAAAGCCTTGCAAGTTGCTGCCGAAAACAAAAATTTCGTTGGGGGCTAAATGGCTTATACTGTTTGAAGATATGCGTTTAGTGTTCATAATTCGTTATTTAAAGTAAGAAACTAACCATCTGTCGTCTTGCCAAATTAACACCACTCTTGTAGTAGTATCGTGGTCGCCATTGTAAAAATTGTTATTATTGTCCACGCAATTGAACGATACACTAAATTCACCTTTTTCATTTCTATAAGCATTGGTTATCACAATATTATATCCCATTTTTACCACAGGACGCATTCCGACAATATCGTGGCAATTCTCTTCTGTAAACAGTTTATCCATTGTCAAATTATTTTCCCGTAATATTTTTCTCAATTCATTTTTAAATTGAGAGGTCATTTGTGATTCCATTTTCACATAATCTTTATTAATGATAGACATCACAAAAATAGTTGCCACTTGTTTAGGGTAAATTTCATAATCATCGGTTATTTGAGGTAATCGCTCAATGTTCTGCGCCTTACAAATAGTTGTAAAACCCACCGACAAAATTGCTACTGCAATTACTAAAAATTTCTTTGTCATATTCTTTTTATTTTATTCGTTACACATAAAAAGTTATAACCGCTTCACCCAAACCGATAATATCGCCATTTTTCAGCGTAGCACGCTCAAAAAACTGTCCATTGACAATCACTTTGTTGGTACTGCCTTTGTCGATAATTTCAAAACCGCCGCCTGTAAAAACAATTTCGGCGTGGTGGCGTGAAACTTTATCATTATCTAACTCCACATCATTATTATGTCCTTTTCTTCCAAGAGTTGTAACAGGCTTGTTTATATTGTATGTGAAATTATTGCCCGCAACGCTGCATTGCAGGCGGGGAAACAGATTTTTTGCCTGCATCAGTCCTGCAAGGCGTTCCTGTTCTGCCTGTACTGTGGCTATCTGTTTTTCGCGTTCCTGTTTTTGCTGGTAGGCAATTTGCTCTTGGCGAACTCTTTCGGCTTCCTGTCGTGCGGCGCTGGTTTTGGCTTCTGCTTCCTGCCGCACATTTTCTAAATTTGCCCGGATTTCCGCTTCTTTTTTCTTTTTATGATTGACCCAAAGAATAACCACCAGTACCACGATCGCAATAAATGCCGCTACCAATCCGATAAACAGCCGGACGTTTTCTTTTATCCACACGCTCAAAGTCATATTTGGCGCAGTAAAGGTCAGCGTTTCGCTCTTGCCGCCTGCGTGCTGCAAAACAATTTCGTGCGGTTTGCCGTCTCGCTTTTGCTGGGTAGTAAAAGTAAAACTATAACTGCGCGTATCCAGTTTTGCATCATAACCCGACAATGCATCTGCCGCAGAAACCGGATTGTCGGCAACGATAACTTTGCCTCCGGTATTTTCGGCAATTCCTTGAATGTAAGCAGGAACATGACTGTTTCCCTGATAAGGATAATACACTGCATATATGGGAATACCGGCTTTTCGGGCTTCGTCTTCCAAAGGAGCGCGTTCTTTGGTGGCGCCCGAAACAGAGACATTCAGTCCGGCAGTCATTAAAACGAGCATTTTGTCGCGGCTTTTATCTTCACTCAAATATTTCAAGGCGTCTTCGATTGAAGCGTACAAATCGGCAGCAACGTCCTGCTGCGAATAATGAGCCGTGCTGCGCTGATAGCTGTTGATGTTTCCGAGCAGTTCGTTAGCCGACACAAAACCGTTTGTCAGTAACCGGTAATTTTCTCCCGCTTTTCCATTGAATGGCCGCCTGTTGAAAACAAGCACGTTAAATTTATCGCCATTCCCGACCGCACTGCCCAAAAATGAAGTCAAAACCTGCTTAAACGTGTCGTACTGCCCACTGTGACTTGCCATATCTTCCCAAAGAAACAGCACGTTTTTTGTCTTTTCGCTTTTTTGTATCACTACTTCAAAGGGAACATTCCGACCATCTTCTTTCAGCGAAAAATATGATTTTGTATACTGCTCGGTGCCGTATTCGTTCCACACAAAAGAAATTTCGGGAAAATTCTCCGTTTTGACATTTTGGGCTTGCACGCCAAAACAAACAATCATGCCACACAATAGTATAATATGTTGTTTCATAATTATAGTGAAGTTCTGAATTTGAATGTTGTTTCACCCATACGGACTACATCGCCGTCTTTGAGATAGCGCGGTTCAAGGTCAATATCTTCGTCATTGACAAAAGTACCGTGAGAAGATTGACTGTCGGTAAGCGAATATTTATCGGCTCTGAACAGCAATACAGCGTGTTTGCCCGACATCATTTTGTCGTTTACTGTAATGTTGCAGTCCATATCACGACCAATAATATTTCTGCCCTCGTAAATTTTGTAATCTACGCCCATTGCATCAAAGGAATAGGTTACCAACCAGCCGACTAACTTACGAGTGCTGCGATAGGCTTTTTTCTCTATTTGCTGTCCTGTTGGCGTTACTAAAATTTCCGTTTCGTCTTCATCTCCAAAAACTGTGCGATTTGTCGGTGGTGTAATATTTCTTGCACCACCTCCGCCTGCATTGTCGGCAATCGTTTGCTGTCCGTCAATTACGGTAGTTTGAGTTCCACCACTGCCTTGTACCTCTGTGGGTATTTGACTGCTCGCATTACCGCCACTAACAAAGACTTCTGTTTTAAGCGATGTGTTATTTCCTGCACTGTTACCGCCTTTGCAATAAGGGCAACTGACTCCCTGATAATAGTGTCCGTTTGGACATTGTTTAAATTCATTTGCCATAAAAACAAGATTTTTTATTGTATTTATTGTTATTTTTAAAACTCTGTTTTGCCTTACAAAAAAGGATAACCCTTTCGGGTAAAACTGTTAACCCTTTTCGTCAAAAGGGTTATCCCTTTTTAGAATATCCCCTATGCCTTTTCAAACTTTAAATTGTTGAGCATTTCCTTTAAATCAATTCCGGGACGGAAAGTTACTTTCTTCGTCTTTATCAGCGACGAATGAAACTTTGCTTCCGTTTCGGCGCCATTGCTGCCAATGCTTATCTGAA
>JAIRZQ010000166.1 GCA_031267135.1 Prevotellaceae bacterium | reverse complement strand
GATGAATCGCCCCCCGAACCGACACTTTTTGATTAGAGGGGGCTTGTACATTAAAAAAACACTACTCAACCGCAATTTTACAGCAGTTGAGCATTGCTTTTTTGCCTATCCCGTTTTTTACCGGACAGTAATAATATTGAAATATAATTTTAATTGTATAATATAAGACGAAGGTAATATTTTTTAATACATTCACAAAATTTCTATTAAAAATAATAAGTCTTGATTGTTTTTTGTCCGATATGTATAGCGTTTTGTTATGAAACACAGTTAAAAGCAAAAAATCATTAGCTGTTTAATAATTTAATCGATAAACAGTTATCAAGCAGTTGATGGCTATTCTCTGTTTTTGGTATCAATCACGATTGTTACAGGTCCATCGTTTACGAGTTCAATTTTCATGTCGGCGCCAAATGTTCCTGTTTTTACTTTTTTCATCAATTCCAGTTCTACGGTTTCGATAAATTTGTTGTAAAGCGGAATTGCCATTTCGGGTTTTGCCGCTTTTATATAAGATGGTCGATTTCCCTTTTTTGTTGATGCGTGCAGAGTAAATTGGCTTACAATCAATATTTCTCCATCAATATCCTGTAGCGAAACATTCATCACGCCTTCGCTGTCGTCGAAAATGCGAAGTTTGCAAACCTTTGCCGCAAGCCACGACAAGTCTTCGACTGTGTCGCTTTCCTCAAAGCTTACAAGCATCATTATCCCTTTTCCTATTTGCGATTTCACTGTTCCTGCAATAGTTACCGCCGCTTGCGATACTCTTTGAACAACTGTTTTCATTTGTTATACTGTTTAATTTACAGACAAAAATACACAAATTTTATTTTGCAACCATCACTTTATATCCTGATTTTCGTGCGCGACCGGCGATTTTGTCAAGTTCGTCGAAACTCACTTTTTGCAGATTGTCGGCAGGCGTTTTTCTGTCGATTGTATAAATCATTATTTCGCGCGGGTCGATTTTTTTTACCGCATCAAGCCACGCGCTTATCTCAATTTCGGTTGTGTTGTCGATTTCTTTCCCATCGCAGGTTCCACGCAAAAACATTGTTTGCAGCACCATTTGTTTTTTAAATTTTTGCATGTTTTCAATTATTCTGTCAACCGAATATGTGAACTGCGGCTTGTTAATAAGTACTGCCGTTTCGTCAATTCCCGAGTCTAATTTTAATATTGCATTGTCGATTTTCTGCAGAGCCGAAGTAACTTTTGCATTTGCAATCATTGTTGCATTCGACAAAACAGAAATTTTTGCAGCAGACGCATATTTGTTTCTCAATATGATTGTATCGTCAATAATTCCCGCAAATTCGGGATGCATTGTCGGTTCTCCGTTGCCTGAAAATGTTATCGAATCGGGATATTTGTTTTCATCTCTCATTGATTTCAGCTTTAACTCAAGATGTTTTTTTATTTCATCTCGCGAGTTGAATTTTTTCTTTTCGGCTTTTATGTTCCATCCGCATTCGCAATAAATACAGTTGAAATTACAAAGCTTGCTTTCTGTTGGCAGCAGATTTATGCCGAGCGATATTCCAAGCCGGCGACTGTGTATTGGTCCAAAAACTATTTCGTTAAAAAGCATGATATTAAATTTTTAGTTTCATAAAATTTTAGATTTTGATTTTTCCGTCAGCATCATTTTTTCCGTATCAATATTATCAATCAGAACAATTCCGGGTGTTTTCCCCTGTTCAAAAGTTCCGTACTTCGCTTCTATTCCGAGCGCTTTTGCTCCGTTGAGCGTTGCCCACGTCAACAGTTCATTAAATTCGATATTGCCGAATTTTTTGGAAACAGCAAGCAATTCGCCTATTATCGAAAGTCCGGTGTTCGACGATAAACTGTCCGTTCCTGTTGCAATTCGTGCTTTTTTACGCCGAAACATTTCTATCGGAGGCAAATGATTTTCGATATACAAATTCGATTTCGGACAAAGCGCCCATGTGATGTTAGCATTTGCCGACTCTGCAAAGTCGAAATCGTCTTCAGACGTAAAAGTATTGTGAACAAGCATGATTTTTGTGTTTTTTCCGATACTGTTCAAAAGGCGGTGAATTGATGTTTTCCCCACAGGCGAAGGCTTATCGGGGATTTTAAATTCATCGTAAAATTCTGAAAACTTACCTGAATTCTTTTTGAAATATTCATTTTCATCCTGCGTTTCCTGATTGTGATACGATAAAATTCCGCTTCGTTCCGAACGCAGTTTCATTGCCGAAAACAACCCGTCGCACATCGAATATGAAGCGTGTAAAGTAGGCGAAACCGAAATTCCAAGCTTTTTGCCTGAATCAACAATATCCTGATTTTTTTTCAAAATATCTTTCGTTTCGGCTTCATTGCACGAAAAAGCCTCTACAAAAGTATGATAAAATATTTTGCTTTGCTTTTTTATTTCAAAAGTCAAATTACTGTTTGAAATATCGCCAACGGCAACAATACCCTGCAAGTACATTTGATTATCGTAAAATTTTGCACATTGAATCTGTTCCTGCGCATCGGCAATATTGCGCAGCTTCGATATTTCCTTTATAAAACCGATGATTCCGGTATGCTTTGGAATCAGATTTTTCAAGTGCGAAAGCTCCAAATGGCAATGTGCATTAACAAAACCGGGGCAGATTATTCCGCTGTAAAACTCAATATCGTTATCCGTTTCGGAACGGGTCGAAAGCGCCACGATTTTTCCGTCGCCGCTGACTGTAATCACTCCGTTTTTTATCGGTTTTGCATGTATAGGAAAAATATAGTCCGCAGAAATTTTTCGCATTTGCTTAAATTGATTTTTCACTTTTTCCGGTATTCACAAATTCGGCAGAATCCTGTTCTGCATTTTCGGGAACATCCTTTTGCATCTGTATTAATTTTTCGACAAAATCATCTGCACTTTTGATATTTTCAAAAAAATCACCTGTTTTTGGAAAAATATCTTTCAGCGAAATATGGAACTTGTCGATAATATTTTTCACAAAACCGTTCATTCCCGTACTTTCAATATCTTTGAGCGCAGTATCAAAACGCTGTTTTATGTTTTCGTAAATTTGGGTAATGGTTTCCCTTTTCCGGGAATATATTCGCATCGATTTCTCGAATTTATCGCGCGAGCAGTTGTATTTTTCAAAAACGGCTTTGTATCTGATAACTGTATCGGCACCTTGCAGTTGCATTTTGTCGGCAAGCGTGTGTACAATACCGTCCGCCAAGTGCATTTCAAACAGCATGTCTTCGAGTTGATGCCTGCTCAAAACATTATCGCTTTTGCAACTCGACAAACACAGGACTGTTATTGAAAAAAGCAATACTAATCTAATTTTTAACATCATTTCATCCATTTTGCAAATACAAAAGTACAACTTGAATTTCAATTTGCGAAATCGGGATGAGATTTAAAATGTATGCTATGGCAAATGCAGCGTTTTTATGTATATACATCCGGCATATTTTCAAAAATTATCGGACAAGTCTTTCAGTATTAGCCACAATCATAATTTTAATCTTTTACCTGACTTAATTTGTTCTTGTAACAAACTGTCGAATAACGCTTTTATCAATTAAATTGTGGTACAGATAATTTATTTCATATAAACGGCAAAAAAGAAAGCTGCCCTGTATTTCGGACAGCCTGTAACAGTAATATCTGTTGCTTCGGATTATTTTTTTGCCGGATTTATTAATTTCCAAACTATTGCCGACAATGCAGCTCCTGCAAACGGAGCAACGATAAATAACCATAATTGACTTATCGCCCTGCACGAACCGTAAAAAATTTCAAAAATTGCAGGTCCTGCGCTGCGGGCGGGATTCACCGATGTTCCCGTAATGGGAATGCAGACAATATGAACCAGAATTAATGCAAGACCAATCGCCAAGCCTGCAAATGCTCCGGCTCCCTTTTTGCTGTCGGTTGTTCCAAGCACAACCAATACAAAAACAAATGTAAATACAAGTTCGGCAATAAATGCCTGAACAAGCTGTCCATCGGCAAAAGCATTTGCGCCTGTAACCGTTGCCGCTTCAACAGGATGATAAGCCTTTACGAGAACAAAAAGAATAAGCGAACCTGCTATTGCTCCCATGGTTTGAAAAAGCATATACATTCCTGCATCTTTTGAACTCATTCTGCCCGAAATCAAGCATCCCAAAGTGATTGCCGGATTAATATGACAGCCCGAAATTCCTCCGACTGTGTATGCCATAGCAACAACCGACAAGCCAAATGCACACGCAATCGTTAATACGCGTGCTGTTTCTCCGCCAATATTGAAGATCGCACTGCCGCAACCCATCAAAACCAAAATCATTGTGCCGACTGCTTCGGCAAGATATTTCTTCATTTCTTTAATTTTTAATGTTTATAATTTTATTTTAATTGTAAAGTGCAAAAGTATAAAATATGTTGTACATTGTTCATGTTAAGTCAATTTTTAACATAAATCAATAATGCGTTGCTACGGAAAAGCGATTATTAATAAATATTTTCATGCAGCAAATAAAATACTTGAATACATCAAATTAACTTTCTGCAAAATGTTAAAACCGGTTATTGCATTGTGTCTGCAATTTAAGTTTGATACCGGTAATATTTCTTGCTTATGGCTGCAATTTCAGCCTGATTTCTGCATATTAATCCTTATCTGCCGCATTTTCTTCGTATTCCTGTTCAATTTCAACAGATTCGCCAAGCAGGGCAATGGTTTGTTCCTGCGGAAGTTCTTGAACAGCCTTTAATTTTCGTTCTATCGCTCTTGAGCGGGTGCCGGCCTGTTCGATAACATTCGCTGCTTCCTGCAATTTCTTCTGTGTTTTTCCAAGTATGGCGCCAAAGTTGCCAAATTCGGTTTTCACAGCGCCCAGAATTTCCCATACTTCGCTTGAGCGTTTTTCTATTGCCAGTGTGCGAAAACCCATTTGAAGGCTGCTTAAAAATGCTACTAAATTGGTTGGTCCGACTACTGTTACACGAAAATTTTGCTGCAGTATTTCAAAAAAGCCGGGGCGGCGTAAAATTTCAGCATACAATCCTTCGGTAGGAACGAATAGTATTGCGAAATCGGTAGTTTTCGGCGGGTTAATATATTTTTCGTAAATATCTTTGGCGCAATTTTTTACCGAATTTTCAAACTGTTTTCCAAAATACTCTGCCATTTCGGGTTTGTTTTCGTACGCATCAGTCAGCCGCTGATAGTTTTCCATAGGAAATTTGGAATCTATCGGCAACAAAACAGGCTCGCCATCATTATTTTTACCGGGAAGTTTAATGGAATATTCCACTACTTTGCCGTCGTCGCCGGGATGATCGTTTCTGACATATTGCTCCGGCGATAACACCTGTTCCAAAATAGCGCCAAGCTGTACTTCTCCAAATGTTCCGCGCGTTTTCACGTTGGTCAGTACCTTTTTAAGATCGCCAACGCCTACAGCAAGCGTTTGCATTTCGCCAAGCCCCTTGTGCACAGCTTCAAGGCGTTCATTTATCATTTTGAAAGATTCGTTGAAACGCTTCTCTACGCTTTCCTGTAATTTTTCATCTACGGTTTTGCGCATTTCTTCCAATTTTGTATTGTTGTCTTCCTGAATGTTTTTCAATTTTCCTTCAACCGTTTCTCTGATTTCTTTCAGTTTGGTTTCGGTTTCCTTTTTGATACTGTCCTGTTGCTGTACCAGGCTGTCAAACTTCTGCTTCTGCAATTCGTTGAAATCTTTGACATTTCTCGTAAAACTGTCTTCAAAAGACTTGAGCGAACTACCCTGTTCTATCCGGTTTTCCTTTGCAGATTTTTCAAACTGTTCCTGCAGGTTTTTTGTTTTTTCATCAAATGTCTTAATCAGGCTGCCAAGTTGCTGAGAAAAAATATCAAACTGATTTTTTTGCGTAGTGGAAAGTTCCGATACTGTTTTTGTCAAATTATCGCCTAACAGCTTAAACGAATTGCTAAGCTCTTCCCGATTGTCTTTAAAGGCTTTCTGATTTTCTTCCCTGTTCCTTCCAAATTCTTCGCGAATGAGCGAATCTGTCCGTGACAGATTTTTTTCCATGCCGACAATAAACGGTTTTATGTCTTCACTGTTATTTGCCGTTTTTTTGGAAGATAACAGAATGTTGACAGTTGCCGCTATTATCAGTAGTACGAGTAAAATAAAAATAACCGTCTGCATCATAAAATTATTTAATTAATCATTGCATTTCAAAATATCATTTTATAATATTGCTTATGCAAATAATACTGTTTTGCAAATGTACGTGAAAATTTTGGAGTTACATGCAGGCGAATAAAAATCTTCTGTAAAGGTTACAGATAAAATTTACGGCAAATTTCGTTTCAATCATCCGAAAAGCAGATTTCCGTTCAGAAGAAAAGCACAAGCAGTAATGATTTTTAAACAAGCGCCGTTTTTTGTTCTGCTTCGTTTTTTCATTGTTGTAAATATCTTTATATTTGCATAAATTATTAAATAAAAAGGATAAAAGATTAACTTATAAGTGACAGAAAAAACATAATCAAAAATCCAAATAACGATTGGAAAGATGAAAGCAATAGACGGAAAAAACTTGGAAAACGCATATCGACTGTTTGAAACGGGCGAGATTAATAATTTTGAAACAGGAACAGCAAAAGGATTGCAGCAGATTCATAAGTATCTTTTTGATGGACTGTATGATTTTGCAGGACAAATACGCAAAAAAAACATCTCAAAGGGAAGTTTCAGATTTGCCAACAGTTTATATCTAAACGAAATTCTGATAAAAATTGAGCAAATGCCTGAAAATTCTTTTGTTGAAATTATTGCAAAGTATGTTGAAATGAATATAGCGCATCCTTTTATGGAGGGAAACGGACGCGCTGCACGAATTTGGCTTGATTCAATATTAAAAAGGAGTCTGAAAAAAGTAGTTAACTGGCAAAATGTGAATAAGGAACTTTATTTGCAGGCAATGGAACGAAGCCCTGTAAACGATTTGGAAATCAGAACCCTTTTAGAGGAAAATCTGACCGGCGAGATTGACAATCGCGAAATTATTTTTAAGGGGATTGAACAGTCGTATTATTATGAGGGATATAAGAAAGATGAATAAAACAGAAAATGCCTGTTTTCTGATATTATAAAAAAATAAGGCAGGATATTCCCGCCTTATTCTTAAAATTTTAATTCTGATTAGAGTACTATTCCAATACCGAATGAAAGCCCGAATGTAGATACTTTTTTAACTCCTTTACTGAATCCTTTGTCATAATAAACGGCAGGTTCAAGGAAAACTTTGTCGGAAATGAAAATGTCATAGCCGACTTCAAGATTAGCATAGCTTGCAAAATCAACACCTTTAGCTTTTTCTCCTCTATATAAAACCGAACCGTAAGCGGTTTTTACAAAATAGTACCTTGCTCCCAAAGCCAAACCAAAAGCGGTGCTTGATGGTCTATCAGTCACTTTTCCGTAACTGAATCCAAGTCCGCCAACAATAGCCAGATTGTCAATAACGAAATGAGCGCCCGTTCCGGTTAAGCCGAAAGATGTGGTTTTAGTACCATCATTGGATTCATGACTCAAATCAAGACCCGATGCTGATGCGATAAGAACAGTTGTTCCTTTTGCAATTTGTGCATTTGCTGTTGCGATACCAAGTAAAGCAACCAGCGTAATTAATAGAATTTTCTTCATAAATCTGTTTTTTTAATAAATTGAATATTTAATAATTAATTTTGTCCTATAATTTACATTATAAAAACGTACAAAGGTATGCATATATTTTGTTATAATCAAATTTTTTTTTTCAAATTAATACGATAAAACAGTTATATTGCTGATAATCATACGTATTCATTGTCTTATAATGTAAATTATCGGACAAAAAAAAATCGAAAAGTGTTAAAATCTAACATAATACCGGTTAAATTATTATGAGCAGCAGCAACAGAAAATATTACGCATTAAAAAAAGACATATCCGAACTCTCGGATATGTCTTTTTTTATAAATCACAATCTTAATTGCAATCTTTTATCTATCAGACTGAATATAATATTGAATATCAGTCTTTTTTATTCGCCAGTGCGGTTCTTATTTTTTGTTCCAGTTCGTCGGCAAGTTCGGGATTATCGTAAAACAGCTGCTTAACGGCATCGCGCCCCTGTCCTAATTTTGAGTCGTTGTAGCTAAACCACGAACCGCTTTTCTTTATAATGCCCAATTCTACTCCAATATCAATAATCTCGCCGACTTTCGAAATTCCTTCACCAAACATTATGTCAAATTCGGCTTTGCGAAATGGCGGCGCAACCTTGTTTTTTACAACTTTCACACGCACGTGGTTACCTGTAACTTCTTCGCCATCTTTCATTTGCGTAACACGGCGAATATCAAGACGCACCGAAGCGTAAAACTTCAGAGCGTTTCCGCCTGTTGTTGTTTCGGGATTTCCGAACATTACGCCTATTTTTTCGCGCAATTGATTTATGAAAACACAACATGTGTTTGTACGGTTAATATTTGCCGTAAGTTTTCGTAATGCCTGCGACATCAGCCGAGCCTGCAAGCCCATGCGCGAGTCGCCCATATCGCCTTCTATTTCCGCTTTCGGCGTAAGCGCAGCTACCGAATCAATAACTATAATATCAATCGCTCCCGAGCGAATAAGATTGTCGGCAATTTCGAGCGCCTGCTCTCCATTGTCGGGCTGAGATATCAGCAGCGTATCAACTTTTACTCCGAGCTTTTCGGCGTATGTTCTGTCGAAAGCATGTTCGGCATCTATGATTGCCGCAATGCCTCCTGCTTTTTGCGCTTCGGCGATTACATGAATTGCAAGAGTAGTTTTCCCGCTTGATTCGGGTCCAAATATTTCAACAACTCTTCCGCGGGGAAGTCCGCCAATGCCAAGAGCGTGGTCAAGCCCTATCGAACCTGACGAAATAACCGAAACATCAGCCACGGGCTTGTCGCCCATTTTCATTATCGTACCCTTGCCGAAATCTTTGTCAATCTTATCAAGAGTTGCCTGCAACGCTTTCATTTTATCGCTGTTGACAGTCTGCGTTTCTTTTTCTTTTGCCATATTTTTACGTTTATTATTTGTATTTTATTTTTCAATCTATTATTTGCCCGGCATGGTTTTTCGTATCGACTTTTTCGATAATGTTTTCTATTATTCCGTTTTCGTCGATAACGAATGTTGTTCTTACTGTTCCCATATATGTTTTACCCATAAACTTTTTTTCGCCCCAAACGCCATAATCTTCAACAATTTTTTTATCCGTATCAGCAATCAAATCGAACGGCAGCGAATATTTTTCGGTGAATTTTTGATGCGATGCAACACTGTCTATGCTAACGCCAACGATTTCATATCCCTGTTTTAAAAACCGGGCATAGCTGTCGCGAAGGCTGCATGCCTCAGCCGTACATCCCGAAGTGTTGTCTTTGGGATAAAAATACAACACCAATTTTTTGCCTTTGAAGTCGGCAAGTTTTATCGGTTTCCCATTTTGGTCTGTACCCGAAAAATCGGGAGCCTTATCGCCCGTATTTAATTTTTTCATAAATGTTTTTCAAAACGGTAAAGGTACAAAATAGATTTGTATAAGCAAAACCGTTTTGAAAAAAAATCGTTGAACAGCTTCAAAATCAGCAGTATTTTTTCATTTTTAAGAAAAACAAACCGATAGCGGTTTTCACATATAAATATTTTTTTATATCTTTGAAGTTTATTAAAAATAAATTCACACTATTATGAGAAGAATTGAAGAATCTGAATTGATTATAAATGAAGACGGAAGCGTATTTCATTTGCATTTAAAGCCCGGGCAAATTGCCGATACCGTTTTGCTTGTCGGCGATCCTGGTCGTGTAGAAATGATTATGGCTTATTTCGATAATATTGAATTTTCGGTGGCAAACCGCGAATTTGTTACATCAACAGGAAGCTTCAAAGGTAAGCGAATAACGGTTGTATCAACGGGAATAGGCACCGACAATATTGATATTGTTGTAACCGAACTTGACGCTCTGGCAAACATTGATTTTGAAACGCGTACCGAAAAGCCGGCGCATACCACGCTTAATCTTATACGGCTTGGCACATCAGGCTCGATTCAGCCCGAAATTCCAATCGGGACGTTTGTTTCGTCGCATATCTCAATAGGATTCGACGGCTTGCTTAATTATTATGCAAATCGCGACAGCATTTCGCTGCTTGATATCGAAACCGCTTTTATAGAACACATGGCATGGTACAAAAAGCTTCCCGTACCTTATTTTGTTGCAGCTTCGGAAAAACTCATAAAACTTTTCGAAGATTCTACCGTTGAAGGGATGACTGTTTCCGCTCCGGGATTTTATGGACCTCAGGGCAGAGTTTTACGCTTACCGCTTTGGAAAGCAAACCAAAACGATTTGATTGAAAAATTTGAATACAAAGGCAAAAAAATCACTAACTTTGAAATGGAAGGTTCGGCTATCGCAGGTCTGTCGAGGCTTTTAGGACATGAAGCTATTACCATTTGCACTATTATTGCAAATCGCGCCAACAAAACGGCGCTTGTTGACTATAAAAACAATGTGCGCAAAATGGTTGAAATGACTCTCGAAAAAATATTAACATTATAAATTCAATCAACATAATATTAATCACACAGCATAAGTGTAAAAAACAAAGCCATGAGTTTGGAGCTTACAATAAACACCGATATTAAAGCCGCAATGCTTGCAAAAGACAAACTGCGGCTCGAAACATTACGCTCAATAAAGGCGGGAATTTTATTAGCAAAGACCGCAGAAAATGCAACCGAAATCACCGAAGATTTTGAAATAAAAATGTTGCAGAAAATGGCAAAGCAGCGCAAGGAATCGGCTGCAATTTACAGCCGGCAAGATCGTCCCGAACTTGCCGAAAAAGAACTTGCCGAAGCCGCAATAATTGAACAGTATTTGCCGAAACAGCTTTCGGAAGAAGAAATTGCTGCCGTGTTGAAGCAAGTCATTGCCGACACAGGCGCAACTTCTGCAAAAGACATGGGAAAAGTTATGGGCGCAGCAACCAAACAGCTTGCAGGAAAAGCTGACGGTCGCTTGATTTCGGAAATTGTAAAAAAATTATTAGCGTAGATACACATGAATGATTAAATCTTCATTTCAAAAGTGATATTTTAGTTTTTATGCAATAATACTTTGTGTGTCAATTGAATAATGAAATACTGTTAACTGATAAATTATGCAGTCGGAAGTTATTCAAAGTAAATATTATGGTAAAAATGGAACCGGTACAATTTAGAGAGGTTAAAGAAAAGATAATAACCATACGCGGTCAACAAGTGCTGCTTGACAGCGATGTAGCGGAATTTTATGGAGTAGAAACGCGTGATGTAAATAAATCCGTCAAAAATAATCCGGATAAATTTCCTGAAGGCTATATTTTTGAACTTGACAATAAGGAGTTTGCGAATTTGCGGTGGAAAAATTTCTCTGCAAAATTATCTAAAACGCGCGTAAACCCTAAGGTATTCACAGAAAAAGGCTTATACATGCTTGCCACCATTCTCAAAAATCAACGAGCAACACAATCCATAATCGCCATCGTAGAAACATTCGCTAAAATCAGGGATTTGTCGCATACGGTCGCCGAATTATCGGAAAATACCGATGATTTCAGGCAAAAATTATTAATGCAAAAAGGCGATAAAATAGTTACAGATATTTTAGGTTACGATTTGAAAACTACCGATACGGAAACAGGTATTGAACTTAATTTTGCCGTATTGAAATTTAAACATACAATAAACGGAAATGAATAAAAAAGACTTTAGTTTGAGTTTGCAAATTGAAACCTCAAAACGCGGCGAGTGTAAGAATAAAATTATACCATTCAAAATGATAAAATTAATAAAATAACAAATATAGAGGCATAAACGAAAGATAAATATACTTCTATTCACACAAATTAATAAAATAATTATGAAATACAACTTTGATGAAATAATTGACCGGCGCAATACAAATTGCGAAAAATACGACAAATGCATGGAAGTTTTCGGAACCGAAGACGTTATGCCTCTTTGGGTTGCCGACATGGACTTTGGAATTGCCGAGCCTGTTATGGATGCCTTGCGCAAACGTATCGACCATCGCGTTTTCGGATATACTTTTCAAAGCAAATCCTATTATGATTCCATAATAAGCTGGCAACAACGCCGCAACAACTGGACTCTAATGCACGATTGGATTATACACTGTCCGGGAGTTGTTCCGGGACTTAATTTTGCCGTACAGACACTGACAGACGAAGGCGACAGGGTTGTAATAATGCCGCCTGTTTATCGACCGTTTTTTACTGCCGCAACCGACAATAACCGCATACTTGTGGAAAATAATCTTAAACATAACGGTCTTGATTATTTTATTGATTTTGACGATTTGGATGAAAAACTGAAAGATGCAAAAATGCTGATTTTCTGCAATCCTCACAATCCTGTTGGACGCGTATGGAAACGTGCTGAACTTGAGAAAGTTGCAGAATTGTGTATAAAACATAACGTAATAATTATTAGCGACGAGGTTCACTCAGATTTGATTTTTGCTCCTCACAGACATATTCCCATAGCAACGCTGTCGCCGGAAGTTGCCGATTTGTGCATTACGTTTTTTGCGCCAAGCAAAACATTCAACATTGCAGGCTTTGCAACAGCCGTAGCTGTGGCTTCCAATAAAAAATTCTTCGATACATTCGGCTCGATTATAAAAAAACTGCACCTTACCGATGGAAACATAAGCGGAACAACAGCGCTCGAAGCCGCATACAGCTACGGCGAAGAATGGCTCGAACAAATGCTTGAATATATTTCGGAAAATGCAGCATTTGTAACCGACTTTTTTGCGAAAAACATTCCGCAGATAAAAACAAAACATCCCGAAAGCACATTTTTGCAATGGATTGATTTCAGCGCACTGAACCTTGCTCAAAACGATTTGGTTGAATTTTTAGTAAAAGATGCAAAAGTAGGATTGAACGATGGAACATCTTTTTCGGAAACCGAAGGAAAAGGATTTATGCGGCTGAATTTTGCCTGCTCGCGCGCTATAATCGCAAAAGCGCTGAATCGGATTTTAACGGCATGTCATAATTTACGCTTGGGATAAATGCAAGCCGGCAAAGTTTATCTTTCAACTGCTTACTTTGGAAATATACAGTATTTCAGCAAGTTTGCCGCAGCCGAAAAAGTTTACATCGAGCAATACGGGAATTATACAAAACAAAGTTTTCGCAATCGTTGCGAAATATTGACGGCAAGCGGAAGATTGTCGCTTGTTGTTCCCGTTGAACGCAGTACAGGCAACAAAATCGCCATACGCGATGTTCGCATAAGCTATGCTCAACACTGGCAAAAACAGCACTGGCGAGCTTTTGAAACGGCATATAATTCATCGCCTTTTTTTGAATACTATTGCAGTGATTTAAAACCTTTTTTCGAACACAAGGAAAAATTTTTATTCGATTTCAACACTAAGCTTACCATCAGGATTTTAGAGCTTTTGAATATAAGCGCTCAAATATCTTTTACCGATAAGTATGAGGTTTTTGGCAGTGATTTTATATTCGATTATCGCGACAGCATAAGTCCCAAGGCGCGACAGGCAAAAGAAGACAGAACATTCGCACCGCAGAAATACTATCAGGTTTTTGAGCAAAAATTCGGCTTTACGCCGAATCTGAGCATAATCGACCTCCTGTTTAACGAAGGAACAAACGCAAAAGATGAATTGATAAAATGCGTGAAATGATTTTGCCGAATGATGAATTATATTTAACTTTGGCAAAGTTGAAAAAAACATCTGTATGTACGGGAAAATTAAAAATTATTTATAGCAAACCCTGCGCCGAACAGGGATTCCAACTTTCGCTGGAATGACGGTTTAAATCACGCAGTTCAAATTTGGAATTAATATCTTATCTGCCCGCACGATTCGTTACAGAACCAATTTTTGTTTCACAAAAAATATTGCACAAATTTTTCATTATTGCGAAATAATGTTATAACTTTGCGGTTGATAATGTAAATATTGTATGCTTATGAATTAAATTACAAAGCCCGCAATACGCACATTTTAAG
>JAIRZQ010000152.1 GCA_031267135.1 Prevotellaceae bacterium | reverse complement strand
ACTTACCAAATTATAGTGAAAAAGGACTGCCAATGAGCAATCATTTACTACAATTTGTATAAGGTCAAATTTATCCATGGCAGGTTGCTCCACAGCATTGCCCGTTTCCGTTTCGATTTAACGCTGCAAAATTACAACAAAAAGTAAAGCAAAAAACAGGCAAATAAAAATCGAGCCTCACTTTTGTCCATTAGACCTCAATATGTTAGATTTTATATTAAAATATGGTATTGCTAATTAAGTATAGATAAAGTATTATTTCGATAGTGCATTAGCAAAAGAATGGAATATTTCAACATTTCCATTTTCTTTGAATAGCATTTTGCCTTTCTTCTCATTCTTGCCAAAAAGTGTCTGAACAAGCTGTTATATCCCTCAACGGTAAATGTTTCCGCTTTCGTTTGAATATGCTTTTCACCGGGAATAATGCTCTCGTATGCTTTCCAATAATCACTTGCGATATATTTCATTTCATGTTGTTTTATCGTTTCCCAAAACCTTTCTGCCGTTTCTTTGCTCTTGTTGCCAATAACGAAATTGATGAATCTTTTTCCATGTCTATCAACAGCAATCCATATCCAACAGCAGTTTTTTTGACCCAATGTAAGAATGCATTTCATCAACTTCAACCATCTTTATTTCCTGACTTTCCGAATTAAATTCCTGAATTTCTTTGTCAAAACTGCGAATCCAGTTTAAGGCAGATACGTTGCTTACGCCTAAAAATCTCCCTATGGAACGGAAGCCCAAGCCTTCAAGGTATAGATGTAAAGCCTGCTTTTTCATAGATTTTGGCTTTGCCGTTGATTTTAGCTCTACAGTATGGTTGCAACCGCAGCATTTACATTTATAACGCTGTATTTCTTTGATAAATCCAGACTTAACATGCTTTTCGCACAAACATTTTGGACAATTCATATCGTTTTTTGTCAAAAATATAAAAATATATTTGATTAGCAAAGCCAAATTTTGAATGTTTATAATTTCAGCATTAAAAATTATTGCGCAACAAATCTGTAAATGATGCTTCCTGTTTGCGATTTGGGCGCAGCATCGTTTGCATTAAATCGCGACAGTTTTGCTGCATAAATTGCCGCTTCATGCAAACATTCGTCGGCTGCCGACACCGCCGAAAGTACATTTGCCTTGACGACATAGCCGTTTCTGCTTACTTCTATCTGTACGCATACATCGCCGCCTTGCAAACATTTATAAACAGGCACAGGCAAATACATTTCCCGCCTGCCTTCAAGCGTATATGTTATCACCGAAGCGCCTTTATAACTTTCGTTATTCGATTGATTTTTTGTATTATCGTATACCGGAATTTCGTTTTTTGCTGTTTGCAAGTCCTGCATTTTTTTTTGATAGGCATCCAGTTTTTCCTGCAATTGCTGAGCATCTTTGTAAACCTGTTCGTTTATTCCCTTATCGTCCTTTAACATTGATGTGCGCAAATCTTCGGTGTTTACGGCAACATTGCGTATTGCCTTACCGTTACGGGCATCATTGAAAAGCTTGTCGATTTCGGCAATAAGATTTTCCTTTTCGCGCAAAAGTTTTTCTTCTGTTTCTTTTGCCGTTTCGCGCGAAAAATCTATCTCAATGCTTAATTTTCCATCTTTTACCGAACTGATTTTGTAAATAAGCAAAAACACAACTATCAGCAGATGCAGAATAACGGTTAAATATATTCCTGTCTGATGCTTTTTAATGCGTTGTGCAACAGTTTGTTTGTCTTCTAAAAATAAATTCATGCCATTGCAAAGATATAAAAATAAATAATGACCTGCATCAAATATTCGCAATATTGCTTTTTGCCGCTTAAAATCAAACGTATGTTCAGTTCAAACTTCGGCTTTTTTGCTGAAATTTATTTTACAGCTCTATGCAAGTGTCAGCTTCTGTCAATGATAAGAGCGTTAGCCTGTAATGTCGGCGTTACGACAATATCGTTTATGCATACGTGAGGCGGAAGGCTTATTGCAAATTTTATTACGCTTGCAATATCATCTCCCGTTAATGGCGTCATTCCTGCATAAGTTGCTTTTGCCTGCGCCGTATCGTCTTTGAAGCGAACGATGGAAAATTCGGTTTCAACCGCGCCCGGACAAACATTTGTAACTTTTATATTGTGTTTAAGCATATCAATACGCATTGCTTTGCTCAGTGCATCTACAGCATATTTTGTGGCGCAGTACACATTTCCTCTTTCGTAAACATCTTTGCCTGCTACCGAACAGATATTTATGATGTGTCCCTGTTTCTTTTCAATCATTAAAGGCGCTACGCATCGCGTAATGTAAAGCAATCCGCGTATATTGGTATCAATCATTCTTTCCCAGTCGTCGAACAGTCCGTCCTGTATGTGATTCAATCCTACAGCCAGTCCGGCATTGTTTACAAGCACATCAATATTTTTCCACTGTGCCGGAAGGTTATTTATCGTATTGCACACTTCATTTCTGCTTCGTATGTCAAAACACAGCGGCAGGGCTTCCGCTTTGTACTTTATTTCGAGTTGAGATTTAAGTTCATCCAAACGTTCTTCGCGGCGACCTGTAATAATAAGGTTAAATCCGCATCCTGCAAGCATGATTGCCGTTGCTTTTCCTATGCCCGATGTTGCTCCTGTTACTAATGCTATTTTTTTCATAAATTTACTTTAATATCATATCTTCGAATGCAAAAGTAGCAAAAAATATAATGATAGAAACTTATTGTAGCAATATAAATTGTTAATTAAAATTTTTTAAGACTTATATGCTTTATTATCGGCAAAACATGTTATCGTGTTTTAAACTTAATATTAACTAACCGACAGCGCAAATATTATTGTAATTCAATCTATTTGCGGTTTAATTGAGTCGTTCCTTAAAAGGTCACAAATCATTTATTAATAAATGATTATGAATAAAAATCAGATGAAAAAATGCAGGGTTTTAATCAATGCAGACGTAAAACCTTGCAAAATAAATAATCTTTTTCTCTTTCTGTTACTTTTGCCTTGACGCAAAAGTAACCCAAAAGTCAAGGCTTATACTTCTCGGCGACCCGCTAACGGCTCAACGGCTAACGGAATTAATGTCTCGCTTCGCTTGACGGAATTTCGTTTTAACGCCGTCTGCGCCGAGCGGGTTCCCCGCCTGCGAAGTCTATGCCGCTTTTATTTTCTAATCAACTTTTGTTCTTGCGTACAGGTAAATTTTTCAAATAATCAACATGCAGAAAAATTAATAGAACGTTGAGCAGGCGACGTTCCCACAAGTCACAGTCGTAAATCGGAGTTACCGTATAGCGTCGGCTGCTCTTGACCTTTTGGTTACTTTTGTGTCAAGACAAAAGTAACAGAAAAAATATCTTTATTATCTTTTATCTCTGAAAAATATACTTTTTAAGGAGCAACTATTTATGGAATTTTATCGTTTAATGCATCAACGTATAAAAATTAATTAACTATTTTTGTAAATGATTTTACAAATTGAAAATATAAGAAACAAGAGTGATTCGGAATTGCTGTCGCTTTTTTGCAGCAGCAGCAACAACGAATATCTCGGACATCTTTACAATCGCTATACGCATCTTGTATATGGCGTATGCTTGAAATATCTGCAAAACACCGAAGATGCACAGGATGCTGTAATGCAGATTTTTGAATTTCTTGTCGAAAAAATAAACAGGTACGAAATCGGAGTTTTCCGCACATGGATTTACAGTGTTGCCAAAAACTACTGTTTACAGAAGCTTCGCAAAAAAAATAAAGAAATTTTAACTGATTTTTCTGTTGATTTTATGGATTTTTCGGATATTTCGCATCTATTTTATGAACAGAATGACGAAAAGCAAATTGCCGCGCTCAAACAGTGCATCGAAAAATTGCCCGAAACACAGCGCTGCTGCATCAAAATGTTTTTTTTCGACGAAAAATCTTACGTTGATATTGCAGATGAAACAAAATATCATCTCAAAAGCGTAAAAAGTTATATACAAAACGGAAAACGTAATCTTAAAATATGCGTAGAAAACCAGATTGAAAAATGAATAAAGAGAAAAAAACAAAATCATATCACGGTTTGTCTGATTATATAAGAGGTAAGCGCAAAGGCGCCGGAGCCAATCACATAGAACGTGAAGCCACTGCCGATGCGTTTCTGTACGAAGCGCTTGAAGGCATTGATTCGGTTGATGGCAATCACGTAAAAAATATTGAAAATTTGCGTGAAAAAATTATGAAACAGGCAGCCCGCAATAAAAAGCATCATCGTAAAGTAATGATTTGGGGAGCGGCGGCAAGCATAAATACGATTTTCACATGGTCGGCTGCAGCCTGCGTAAGCCTGGGCATTGCAGGCGGACTTATATATTTTTCAACATCAGGATCAGATTTCGGAACGGCAGTTTCGGGAAACGATAAAACATATTACAACAGCGATTTCGTTTCAAAAATTAAAAATTCGGAAAAAAATATTGTTGCAGAAGAGTTATTGTTGCCGAGCATTATTGAACCACCGATGCCTCGAAACATTGAAATTCACAGTATCGAATCCGACAACATTAAGATTGTTGAAAAACGTACCAACATTAATGATATTTTGAATTTTGACAAAGACAGTATTATTGCCGAAAATCATAAAATTGATTATGTCAGTCCGCAAAGATTGGAAGATGAAACTTATTTAGACGAAAATATTCCGTTTGCCGTAGTCGAAGAATATCCTAAATTTATGGGACAGGATGCAAATGCTTTCAAAGACTGGGTGCAGGAAAGACTGAAATATCCCGAAACAGGAGATTGCATACAGGGCAAAGTTATACTGAATTTTGTTGTTAATAAAATGGGAAATGTAATTAACATAAACGTTGTCGGAAAATTATCGCCCGAACTTGATGCGGAAGCAGTGCGCGTAGTTTCGTCTTCGCCACAATGGATGCCCGCAAAGCAGAAAAATATTCCTGTCGATTTTGAATATACCTTTCCGATAAGTTTCAGTCTGAAATACTAACTTATGTTACGCAGAACTGTTAAAGTTGCATTGCCTTTCAGGTAGCATGACCTTGTTTCATAACGACAGGTCTCTGACCTTTTACAAAACCTGTCAGGTTAGGCTGTTGCAAAAGCCCGTCATTGAGAGCTTAACCCGCAATATCATCATTCAAGGGATTCTGACTTTCGTCGGAATGACGGCTCAATTCTCCGCGCAACACGTGCGCCGTACCTGTTTCTACCAACATTGCATCCCAATGGGATACCTGCTGTATGCAGACTGCGTCCTTTCAGGACTGCAATACCCTGACAGATGGTGCGTAACATGAGTTGCTAAAACAGTTTGGAATTGCATAGCGTGACCTTATTATAAGCGTATTCTTAAATATTTTTATATGCAATGGTAAAACAATCCAAATATTTCGTATAAATTTGTAGGATAATTTACAGGTAATGCCAAAAATTTTAAGCATAGAATCCGGAACATCTGTTTGTTCTGTGGCTTTGTCGCACGACAAACAAGTGATTGCCATGCGCGAAAGCGATGGAGAATTTGCTCATGCCTCAAAGTTATCGGTTTTTATTGATGAAATACTAAAACAAGAAAATATCAATGTTGCCGATTTGGATGCTGTTGCGATAAGCGAAGGTCCCGGCTCCTATACGGGAATACGCATTGGAGTTTCGACTGCAAAAGGTTTGTGTTTCGGAGCAAATAAGCCGCTGATTGCTGTCGGCAGTTTGCATTCGCTGGCAAAGCTGGCTGTCGAAAAAGCAAAACCATCGCCCGATATGCTTTTATGCCCAATGATTGATGCTCGACGAATGGAAGTTTATACTGCATTATTCGACAGTAATGCCAGTATGATAAATCAGGTATCGGCGCAAATTATTGACGAAAATACCTGTACCGAATTATTAAAAACAAATAAGACAATATTTTTCGGAAGCGGCGCCGAAAAATGCAAGTCGCTTATAAATTCGCCTAATGCGATATTTGCTGATATAAAAGCATCGGCAAAAGGGATGATTGATATTGCCGCCGAAAAATTTGCAAATTCCGACTTTGTAAATATTGCCTATTTTGAGCCTTTTTATTTAAAAGATTTTGTTGTAACAACATCTAAAAAGAAAATATTTTGATTTTTCTGCAATTGAGATAAATATGTTTTATATCAGTATATTATTTCAAAAAACAGTCCTGCTTTATGAACATGAAGAATCCTGTGCGCCGGCTACTGTAATCACAATCTCGCCTCGCGGCGGTTTGTCGGTATAATGTACAATCAGTTGCTGCAATGTTCCTCTAAAATTTTCTTCATAAATTTTGCTTATTTCGCGTGAAACGCATGCTCGACGGGCATATCCGAAAACTTCGGCGAATTGAGTCAGAGCTTTCACCAGACGAAACGGCGATTCATAAAAAATTATTGTACGTTTTTCATTTACAAGTTGCTCAATCCGTTTCAATCTGCCTTTTTTTTGAGGTAAAAATCCTTCGAAAACAAACCGGTCGCAGGGTAAGCCCGAATTTACGACAGCAGGGACAAATGCAGTTGCTCCGGGCAAACACTCAACATCAATATCATGTTCGATGCAAGTGCGAACAAGTAAAAAGCCAGGATCGGAAATTCCGGGAGTTCCGGCATCCGAAACCAGCGCTGCGCTTTTGCCTTCGGCTATATGCCGTACAATTTGTTCGACAGTTGCATGTTCGTTAAACTTGTGATGTGAAAACATTTTTTTTTCTATACGGTAGTGTTTCAGCAAAATCGAAGCAGTGCGGGTATCTTCGGCAAAAATAATATCAACCGCATTGAGAATCTTTACTGCACGAAACGTCATATCATCAAGGTTTCCTATAGGCGTGGGAACAAGATAAAGCTTAGCTGTAGTTTTACAGGATTTTTCGAATGAAATATTATGTTTAGCTTGCCCGTGTTTTTGCATATTGCTTTGCTGTTGATATTACATGAATCTTCGGCGAACAAGAGTTATAAAGTGTTTTACAACAGGATTGTCTTCCTGCCATGAAAAGCTGCATTTAATGTATTCGAGCGCATCGCTGATTGAATTCATGGCATTTATTTCCGTTACTGCATTTACGAATTGCTGTGCGTTTCCGCCGAATAATTCTTTTGCAAACAAAAATTTATCGTTCAAGCCTATTCCCTTGCTCAGGTCTTTTATAGGCGTTAATAAAACATCGCTCTCGGCAAAATCGTCAGAGAGAAAACGTTTGCTTTTTTGCAAAGTTTCGCCTAAAACGGCAGGCGCAGGCTGATGCTGAGATGCTTCGTCAATATTAGCGGTTTTGGTTGTAATTTCGCCGGCGTAATTTTTTTTGTCTGCTGTTTCTGCCGGTTTTATTTCTTCCTCATTTGCTGCTGCGTCTTTTACTTCTTCTGTTTCAGTGTGTGTTATTATTTCTGTTTTTTGCTTTTCAGGCACAAAATCAGCAATGAATAATTCATCATAAATACGCGCCAGATAATCTTTTACTATCTTACGCTCAATTTCGGCAATTTCGCCGGAGTTTTTCCAGTTTTCAACAATTTCTTTTACATGAGAAATTTCATCTAAAATTTTTTCAATATAATTCATAAACCATCAATAAATTAAATTCCTTAAATGGAAATATTTAATAATTTTTGTTAACAACTTTTTTGTTTTTGTTACTTGTTGTTGCTAATGTTTTAATAATTTTGCTCGCAATAACAGTACAAAATTACACAAATGTTTTTAGAAAACACAAATACAACAGGAAGAATTGAAATTATAGCAGGTTCGATGTTTTCGGGAAAAACCGAAGAACTTATACGCCGCCTTAAACGGGCGCGTATTGCAAATCAAAAGGTAGAGATTTTCAAACCTCAAATAGATGTACGGTATTCCGAAAATCAGGTTATTTCGCACGATGCAAACGCAATTATATCGACTCCGGTCAGTTCTTCGGGCAACATTCTTTTATATTGCACGGATGTTGAAGTTGTAGGAATCGACGAAGCCCAGTTTTTTGATATGGGACTGATTAATGTTTGCAACGAATTGGCAAACAGAGGTATCCGCGTGATTGTTGCCGGTTTGGATATGGATTATCTTGGAAATCCTTTCGGACCGATTCCCGGCTTGCTTGCAACAGCCGAATATGTAACCAAAGTACATGCAATCTGTCAGCGTTGCGGCAATCTTGCTCATCATTCGCACAGGCTTGTTACAAGCGAAAAACTTGTTGTACTCGGCGAACTGGATTCATACGAGCCGCTTTGCCGACACTGCTACAATCAGGAACAAACAAATAAGAAATAAAATCATTTTTTCAATTTTATTTCAATATAAATATGTAACCTCAAAATTAATTTTATATGCAATTCAAAATCACACAGGGAATAAACAACTGTACGGTAATTTGCTGCAAAGAAGATATAAATATAAATCTGGCAAGTATCAAAAAAATTTTTAAACATCTTCCCAAAAATAAAAACCATGCAATAATTTTTTCGGATTTGAACTTGGTTGACGATAATGAAGAACTCATAAATAAAAAAATCAGATTAATTGCCATCGGACAAAACGACCAAATCAAACGTATGGTAAATATTGATTTCTACAATGATACAGATGAACTGATAAAAAATATCGACTCGCAAGACAGAGTTAACAGTAAATTTTTTAACCGCGAAAATATATTGATAATAGAAAACTGGAAGATGAAACCCGTCATCGAGCATTTGGAACTGAAATCACGACCGACTCATTTTGAAATAAATCTTGATTCGCTGGCTTACAATATAAATTATTTTCGCAGTAAACTCAAACCTGCAACCAAAATGCTGTGTATGCTGAAAGCTAATTCGTATGGAATTGGAAATTATGAAGTTGCATGTTTAATGCAACTAACAGGCGTAGATTATCTTGGCGTTGCTGCAACCGACGAAGGCGTAATTTTGCGTAAATCGGGAATAAAATTGCCGATAATTGTTCTGACTCCGGAAATCAACAATCTTGAACGGATGATTAGAAATAATCTCGAACCCGAAATTCATAATTTCCGTTCGCTCCAAACCTTTAATGAAACCTGCAAAAAACTCAACAAATACAGTTATCCCATTCATATAAAGATAAACAGCGGAATGAACCGTCAGGGATTTTCGGCAGAACAGATTGACGAATTAATAAATGCATTACAAAAATTTAAATACGTAAAAGTCAGTTCAATATTTACGCATCTTGCTACAGCCGACAGTTATGCGCTCGAACAGCTCAGGCGCTTTGATACGATAAGCGCAAAACTGAGAAGAGCATTACCGCACGGCGTCATGCGTCATGCTTTAAATTCTGTCGGAATAGAAATGTTTACCGCTTATCAGTTTGATATGGTGCGACTTGGCATAGGAATGTACGGCATCAGTGAATTTGCCCGCAACAAAACTAAAATCACAGGTAAACTGACAAGCGTAATAACACAAATAGAAGAAGTTCCCGCAGGCGAAACTGTCGGCTATGGACGCGAAGGGATAATCGGGAAAAAAACAAAAACAATCGGCGTAATTCCGGTTGGTTATGCCGACGGGCTGAACCGCCGTCTCGGAAAAAGTAAAACATATTTTACGGTGAACGGCAAAACGGCTCCTGTAATCGGCAATATATGCATGGATTTATGTATGATTGACATTACCGGAATCGATACGGAAGAAGGCGACCGTGTTGAAATTTTCGGCAATTCGCCCACGGCAATTGATATTGCAAAAATACTGGGTACAATATCGTATGAAGTATTTACAAGCGTTGCAGAACGTGTAAAAAGAATTTATACCGTAAGTGAAGAATTGATAAAATAAGCGGTTTTACAGATTTCCCCTGTCGTGTTTCTTCTTTACAGGATAAGACTGTTTTTTCCACGCTTCCAATCCGCCATCGAGATTGTATATGCGGGCAAAATCAAGATTGGATAAAATTTTTGCAGCGCGCAAACTTCGTATTCCGGTGCGGCAGTAAACATAAACTATTTTGTCTTTTTTGAGTTTTTTGGCAACTTTTTGCAGGAAATCCTTTTTGTTAATATCAATATTTATTGCTCCTTTAATATGTTCGGCGTCAAATTCAGCTTTAGTTCGCACATCAATGAGTTGGGGTTTTTCGTCTTCGCTCAGTGCAAAACGAAATTTTTGCGGATCAAATGAGCTTACGCCTTGAGCCGATATGTTACATCCCGAAAATATTACTGCCAGTACAAGTGCTGATTTCAAAATCACTTTCATTTTACGGTATTTTAATAATTTATTCATTACAAAAATAACAAATAAATTGCAAATAAAAAACCTCTGCTGTGTAAAAACAGAGGTTTTTTGAATTTATTTTTAATCGGATTTTATTTTGTAGCTCTTTCAAGTTTTTTCATTATAGAAAAAATGAATATTGCTGATACAAGACATAATGCTATCAATACTCCCCAAACAAGCCATAATGGAATCGTACTTCCCCAAATAGCGCCAATTACCGATGTCAAATAATTACCTATTGCAGTTGCAGCAAACCATCCACCCATCATCAATCCTTTATATTTGGGCGGTGCAACTTTCGATACAAATGAAATTCCCATTGGACTCAACAATAATTCTGCAAATGTTAATGTTAAATACGTGCTTATCAACCAATTCGGATCCAAAAGAATATCACTTACTCCGCCAACATCTTTAAGTTGATAAGGCGCTTTCATTCCTACAGAAGCGATAGCAAGAATAGCAAATCCTGCTGCTGCTACTAACATTCCGAATCCAATTTTTCGTGGTGTTGATGGTTCTTTTCGGATTTTTGCAAGCCATGCAAAAATAGCTATTGAAAAAGGAGTTAGAGCAACCACAAAAAATGGATTAAATTGTTGGAAAATTTGAGGTTCAATTGTAATTGATGCATCCATTGAATTGTATTTTATTACAATCAGGGCAATAGCTGCTAAAAGTGTTGCAGTAGATATTAGTTTTCCGCGCTTTGTATTCGATTGAAAAATGCTGAATAATGCATAAATTCCGATAGCAATCAATGCTAAATTGATAACATTGAAACCAATTCTTGTCCAACCTGTAATCATGCTTTGAGTATAATCTCGTGCAAAGAAAGTCATTGTTGTTCCATTTTGATGAAATGACATCCAAAAGAAAATAACAACAGCAAAAACCAATCCAAGAGCTATAACACGATCTTTTGTTTGTTTCGGCGTAAGTTCAACTTCAGAAACAGCGTTACCGTTATTTTTTGCAGCAAGTTGTTTTGAATTATTATCAGCATGTTTGTATAATTTTCTAGTTGAAAGATAAATAATCATTGAAACAATCAACGAAATACAAGCAACGCCAAAACCATAATTGTATGACTCCGACAATTTATCAATATATAAATTACTAAATGCTGTCAAATCAACAAAATTTGAACTTTGTTCTGCTGCAAGCTTTGTCAATTGTGCTGTACCTTCAGAAGTTATTGAACCATCTAAAAATTGATGTGCAAGGGCAGGAATTTTTGCATTATAAAACAAACTTGCCTTCCCCATAAAGAAATTTGTAACCATCGTAGCGGCAGTCGGTGCAAACATTGCTCCGATATTGATTCCCATGTAAAAGAGACTGAAACCGGGATCTCTACGTGTCTTATATTTAGATTCATCGTAAAGATTTCCTACCAAGACTTGTAAATTACCTTTAAAAAGACCTGTTCCGAGTGCAATAATAGCTAGTGCAACTATTAACATTGGCATATTCATGCCCGGAATAGCAATCAAAGCATAACCTAAAAACATTACAACAATGCCAAGTGCTACTGTTTTGCCGTAACCAAGCCATCTATCTGCAATAAGGCCACCGAGAAGTGGCAAAAAATAAACTGCGGCAAGAAATATGCCAAATAATTGTGTTGCCGCTGTAGCGGAAAGTCCAAACTTTGCTTGTAAAAATAATGTAAAAATAGCAAGCATTGTATAGTAGCCAAACCGCTCTCCTGTATTGGCTAATGCTAAAGCATAAAGCCCTTTTGGATGATTTTTAAACATAGATTTTTTTACTTTTTTATTAATACTAAATTTTTTTTGACAAAATTAATAATAAATACGATATAAATACACTTTTGAGAAAAAATATTTAATTTTTCTGTTTATTCTTTAATGCATCTCACCGAATAGGCATCTGCACGCGAACCGTTAAATAAAATCATTGTTGCAATGCCGTCCGTTCCGTTATAATTTTTTGTCTGAAACGAAAGCGGCACTAAGCTTGTTCCGTCGGTCGAATTGTAAGGAGCGTTGCTCCAATACGAACCCCAAATTCCGCTTACGCTGCCCATCAGCATTGCATACTGTCCATCGAAACGGGCGGCGGCAGGAAAATACGACGATGTATTTTCATCAAGTTTGAATGTCCAGCCGTAATTATAATCGTTTATATCCAAAACGCCGTTGCTGTCAATATCAACTATGTTAAAATCCGAAATGGAAAAAGCCATATTATACGGATTGGGCGTAATAAAATTTGCGAAGACATCGGCAGGAGGAATTCGCCACCCGCAAGGACATGGATCATAAAAAGATTTTGTTCCTTTATTGATATAATTTCCATCCGAATCTTTTTCGTTTCCCAATGGATTTCCCCACAAGGCATTTGTGCTTTTATCCGCTTCGAGCCAGTCTTTGGATGTCGAACTTTGCGCCCGGTTTGAAAGGCAAACTGTGGGATTTTGTATGGAATATGCAAGATTGTTGTTTGTCAAATCAGTCCAGCTCGAATTTTGTACCGTAACGGCATTACCGTGCATATCGTAAAGCGGAGCGCCTGTCGTTGCTGTTGTTCCTGTTAAAGTTGCCGCTGCGGGAAACGGATCTTTGCGTCCCCACTGATACAGCATGCCGTAACTTTTGGGATTTGCCGCTTCGTCTGTCAGCGCTCCAAGATTTATGTTCATCACGTCATAACCCGTTGTCGAGTTAAGCGAAGTTATTTCAACCGCAGGCATCCATATATGCCAAGTCCACAAAATGTTTTCGTTATCGTCGCATACTGCTATGAGCGCATTTCCCGATACAAAAGTTTCGGAAGTTCTGAAAACGACTTTGCTTTTTGTAATGTCCAGGGTAACCGAGTCTATAAGCCCTGCGCCGTTGCTGTAATAATCCTGCCATACAAGTTTTGCCGATGACGGTGAAATATAAGCGTCGTTTGTGTGAAAAACGTCGACATCAATTATGCCGATATTGCCGTTTCCGATTATGTTTGCCTCAAATGAATAAGTTCCCGATTTTGTTACGATATAACAGTTTGAAGTTCCGTTTTCGCTAAGGTTGTTTATAGGTTCTCGGCGATTATGATTATGCCTGCGGTTTGAGTGATGACGATTGTTGTGAAATCTAGTAAATTCATAATCATCACAAGAAATAAAGACTATACTTGTAAAAAACAGTGTATAATTTAGAATTTTTCTCATCTTTCTTAAATTTTATTTTATTAATGTTGAATTGGAGATTCAAAATCCAAAAATTTTTACAAAAATAATATTTATTGAGGCAATTTTACAAACAATTACACAAAAAACAGAAAAAGTTATTTTAAAATATTTGGTAATAAGATAAAGTTTACTACCTTTGCATTCCAAAATCGGAGAGATGGCAGAGTGGTCGATTGCGGCGGTCTTGAAAACCGTTGAACTGAGAGGTTCCCGGGGTTCGAATCCCTGTCTCTCCGCAAAAGGTTAGCCACAAAAGGTGACACCTGAAAAATTTTAAGCTTGTAAAAATCTTACAAGCTTAATTTGGTTTAATATGAACTCGTTAAACCATTATCTTTACTGAAATATTATAGTGTAAACTGTTTGTTTCCTGGGGTATTCAGAAAATGAATAACATATTGATAGTAATTTTAGGTATATAGGTCAAATTTCAGGCTAAAAATTTAGTTGATTTATTGCCATTCAAAAATTGTCATTTATCTTTGTTCTGTCAAATCGAAACGGAAACGGGCAATGCAGGGGAGCAACCCGCCATGGATAAATTTGACCTTATACAAATTGTAGTAAATGATTGCTAATTGGCAGTCCTTTTTCACTATAATTTGGTAAGTTTTATGCCTTCAAAAACCCATCAATAAACCGCTTGCGATTTTCTTTTGACATTCCGTTATGGCATCGCAAACTGTTTTTCAACGCCCTAAATGTTCCTTCCAACGCATTATTTGTATTTGGAATTTCGTTAATCTATACAAAAACAAATAGGATATGAAAGATTGTTTTTTATGCTGCGCCACGCACTTCACAACTTTTTGTGTGTAAAATGACTTTTGCCTGTCGCCTCGTCTCTGGTTCGTTATTTGAGAAAATCATTCTACTTTTGATGCCATTGTTCAAAAAGCTTAACAAATTCTTTTTCAGACAGTTTTGGCATATTTTTCACCAAAACACACAACTCTTTGCCTGCCTGTAACTTTGGATTGCGTGTCAAATATCGCCGCACAATCTCAATCTGATGACGTTGGCACATCTGAACAGGAAACTGCGAAAATGCGCCAAAAATGCCCTTAAAACCATCGCAAACAATACCGAAAACTTGATAACC
>JAIRZQ010000135.1 GCA_031267135.1 Prevotellaceae bacterium | reverse complement strand
TCCGTGCAATTGTGTACCTTTGTTCCTGAGTTAAATGTTTCTTTTTTTTCATATTACAACTAAAGTAAGACATTTTTCTTAATCTCTGTTTGGGGCATGCTCCAAACAGAGATTTTTTTTACTTCTGTTGCATTTACTATTTGAACTTACCGTTTATATCTTTAACAAAGAAAATTTGCATATTGTATTCTTTTTGCTACATTTGCGACTGTAAAATGCACAAACATGAAAAATCATGTAAAAAAATTTGCTGAAAATCTTTGTAAAAAGTTGCAGTTTTTGTGGCTGCGTGAGGCTTTTGTACGCTTTTTACAGTCTGCCTCAAAATCCTTGTAATATACTGATATACAATAATATGGGGGGGGGGGGGTAAAACCTCTTTTAAAAATAAATTCCCGAAAATCAGCGCCGAATTTATTCGGTTTACATACAAAAATGATACGTTTTATTTACACTAAAACCAATTATTATTAGCTTGCCGCAAGGCAGGCGAATGTTAAAAAATAAACTCCAAAAACCAATTTTCAAAAATTTTTTCTGTGAAAACGAAAAAGTATTAATAAATTTAAATTTTACAAATATGAAAAGTATAAAAAGAAAAATCGCTGCATTAGTATGCGGAATTGGATTATTAGCAGGAACTATGGGAACTATAGCAACTGCGGCTGAGCCAGCTTATTATAAGATTGAAACGTGTGTAAATGTTTGTGGGTCTGACTTATTTTGTGTATCAGGAAGTCCTACTGAGTTCTTATGGTTTGTTGAGGGTGTATTAAATTGGCTTCTTGGTTGTTGAGTTATTTACAAATACTTCTCAAACTTTAATTATAAAAATATTTTAAAAATTTTAAAAAAGAAAAATATGAAAAAAATACGTAATATTATAACAGGTTTAGTTTGCGGCTTGGGGTTATTTGCTGCAACAATGTCAACAACAATAATGGCAGCAGAGCCTCTTACAGCTAAAATATCCTCATGCATAACTGTATGTGGAAGTGAGATATGTTCTCCGGGATTTTATAATTATGATATTTTAGTGGCTATGGAGGGTTATTTGAATTGGCTTCTTTGTTGATTTATCATGGAATAACTCTACTAAGTTGTAGTGGGGTTATTCCTTTTTATTTTTTATAAACAGATATTATTATGAAACGATTATTCATTATAACAATAGTATTTATCTGTGCATTATTTGAAATCAATGCACAGCAACAGATTGACAATCTGCAATTAAAATGTTTGTACGAGCATTACTATCAATACAGTACCAGCAAGTCAACACAAACTTTGATTGACACAATGCGACTGGAAATCGGACAAAAAGTTTGCAAATTCTACAGTTGCAATTATGGTGCAATAGACTCAACTGTTTCAATTACTGGAGATGTTATGCGAATTACATATAAAAGCAAACCAAATAAGAGTCGCAACTCTTATACCGTATATGTGAATTATCCCGAAAATAAAACTACATTTAATGGTATTGCTATGGGGACATTAAAGTATTTCGAATATGCAGAAGATTTGGAAATTCCCAATTGGACAGTACACAAGGAAACGCAGACAATATTATCGCATCCCTGCCGAAAGGCTACATGCCGCTTCCGCGGGCGCGATTACGTTGCATGGTACGCAACGGACATTCCCATAAGCCGCGGACCTTATAAATTTGCGGGCTTGCCGGGCTTGATACTTAAAATAGCCGATACCGAAAACCTGTACGGTTTTGAATGTATTGCCATGAAAAAGAGCAATGAACAGATTTACAAGGATAAAAAGAAAATAGAAGTAGTACCGACAACAAGAGAAGAATTTATCGGCATGGAAAAAAGAGCTTATGCAAATCCTAAAGCAGCAGTAGTAGAAGGGTTTAAAATATTGGGACTTAACTTTGATGATATTAAAGACAGGGTTCCCGATAATGCAAAAGTAAATTATAACCCCATAGAACTCGAATGATAACCGCAGAAGCGTAAAATGCGTTTTGCGCTTCTGCGCTATAAATTTTTTTAAGATTTTTGTACACATTAAAATAATTTTATTATATCCGCTCTGGAAAATTATTGCGAACATGAAAAATGATTTAAATAATTTGATAAAAACGCTTTGCTGCAGGCTGCAGTTTTTGTGGCTAAATGAGGGTTTTGTGCATTTTTTACAGCCTGCCCAAAAACCATATAATATACTTGCATACAATAAACTATTGAATAAAAGCAAATCTCTTTTAAAAAGAAATTCACGAAAATTTACGGACAAAATATTTTCTTTAAATATGAAATTAATCGGTTTTATGTACTGTAAAACCGATTATTTACCAGCTTGCCGCAAGGCAGGCGAATGTTAAAAAATAAATTCCAAAAACCAATCATTTTAAAAAATGCAAAAAAATCTACTGACAAAAAAAGAATTTATTAACTCAAAATATATATAAAATATAGGAGAAAATATTATGAAAAAGATAAAATATTTTTTAGCAATAATAGTTTGCAGCGCAGGTTTATTTATAGCAACACCACAGGCTGATGCTGCACAACAAGAATACTATTACTGCTTTGTAACAACTTGCGGAGGCGCACATTATATGACAAGTCCGAGACAATTAACAGCAGCAGAATGTCTTTACTATTGTGATTTTTTTGAGGCTGGATGTTAATTAAACAAATTTTATAATTTAAAAGTGTAAAAGTGGGGTTATTCAAAAAATATAATGTTTTAATGATATATACAAGAACGATTAAATATTTTTGAATAACTCCTTGTTTTAAATTAGTAAAAGCAATGAAAACATTAATAACAACAGCGGTTTTTGCATTGGCGACATATATTTGCAGCGCACAGACAGTATTGGATACTGCATATATAAAATGCTATTACACATACAGATATATGCGTGATACTGCTAATCCTGACAATATGCGTAGCGATGAAATGACTTTGCTTGTGGGTAAAAAAACATCGAAATTTTATTGCTACGGTGCATTTCAAAGAGATTCGCTTATAATATCGATTAGCGAGGGGAATGGCGACATGTCTGATTTTAGCGCCAAGAGAAGTAATTACAAGGGAGAAACATTTTTTAAAGTATATAAGAATTATCCTGAAAATAAAATAACTTTTACCGACAGGATTCTGACGACAGATTACTTATATGAAGAATCCATTCCTGTACAGGAATGGAAAATACATAATGATACGACTACAGTATCCGGATACAAATGCAGAAAAGCGACATGTACATTCCGCGGCAGAAATTATGTGGCGTGGTTTACCGTTGAAATACCAATGAACAATGGACCGTATAAATTTGGAGGTTTGCCGGGTTTGATAGTAAAAATTGGCGATACAAAATCAAATCACATATTTGAATTGATCGGTACGGAAACAGTGAAAGAACCTGTTCTGTTAGAAACAAGAGACTATCTTAAAACAAACAGGAAAGATTATACATCGGTGTATCGTAAATACAAGCATAATTTTATTAATTTTTTGAAAGAAAACATGGGAGTAATTTCGTATTCATCAGACAGGCCTTTGCCTGTATGGAATAACGATGTAATCGAAAGAGATATTAAATGATAACCGCAGAAGCGCAAAAATACGCTTCTGCTTTCTATTAATCCAAATAATATGAAAAAAACAGTAATTTTAACTGCGAGTCTGATATTGTTTACTATGCAGATTATTGCACAGGAAATATTAGATACTGCATATTTGGGATGTTCATATAGATTTACCCTAATGAGCGATACGATAGAGAAAACAAAATCGATAAAAGATGCCGATATGCGATTACTTACAGGGAACAAATGCAGTAAATTTTACAGTTATACAACGTTTGTTCGCGATTCATTTATGAATTCCATACCAAATGAAAAAGAGTTCTTTTTAGACATGATGGCAAAGAATGGTTTTGATGATTTTAGAAAACAACATCCGTTAGGAGAAACTTATAAAATATATGTAAGCCATAACGACCAGACGATTTTATATACTGATATAATTATGACAAGCAGAATTAGTTATAAAGAACCTGTCCCGAAACAAAATTGGAAAATTTTGAACGAAATAAAAGAAATAGCAGGTTACAAGTGTCAAAAAGCAACATGTACATTCAGAGGCAGAGATTATGCAGCATGGTTTACCCGTGAAATTCCTGTAAACGAAGGACCTTGGAAATTCAACGGATTGCCGGGATTAATAGTAAAGGTATATGATACGCAAGAACATTATGATTTTGAATTATATGCTGTTAATAAGATTAAAAAAGCAGTTGTAATAGAAGAAAATAATTATAAAAATGTAAGTATAAATGATCATATTAAAATGCGTAGAGATGTTATAAAAAATCCTATCCCATTTGGAAAAGTGACAGATAATGAGGGAAATATTGTAATAGTAAAACCATTACAATACGATGTAATGGAACGCGATGTAAAATGATAACAGCAGAAGCGTAAATCAAGTTTTGCGCTTCTGCTTTATTTGGAAATATTATAAAAAAGACAGTAATTTTAACGGTAAAGTATATTCGAGCGCTGATAAAAACCTGACAGGTTTTGAAAACTTGTCAGGTTTAAAATAAATACGATAAATTTGCAGATCGAATATGAAAAAATATCTAATCATAATAATATTGGCAATCCTGTGCTGCAATGCAAATGCGCAGTTTGTGCTTAGCGGCGTTGT
Source organism: Prevotellaceae bacterium (assembly GCA_031267135.1). Classification (GTDB taxonomy): domain Bacteria; phylum Bacteroidota; class Bacteroidia; order Bacteroidales; family UBA932; genus JAIRKV01. Next base: position 2,788 of record JAIRZQ010000135.1, on the reverse strand, counting down.
GAAAAGCGTCCGCACGGGCGAACTGCTTAGCGGCGCAAATGTTACCCTGCACGCACAGGGCAACGACAATATAATAGCATATTCGATTTGCAACAGCAGGGGCGAATATTCGATAAGCGCCTCTGCGCAGAGCGATTCGCTGAACCTGCGCGTAGCTTACCTCGGCTATGCCGAACAGATAATACGCATAGCGCCGCAGTCGCAGGTCAACAGTTTTTCGCTCGAAGAAAAGGAGTTTGTGTTGAAAGAATCGCGAATCACAGCCCCCAAAATACGCTCTGTCGGCGATACCGTTTCGTACAATGCATCGCAGTTTGTACGCGAGCAGGATCGCGTTCTTACCGACATGCTCAAGCGTCTGCCAGGAGTGGAGGTGAACGTTGAAACGGGAGGAATAAAGTATCAGGGCGAACCGATAAACAGGTTTTATATAGAAAATCAAAACCTGATGGACGGACGCTACGGCGAAGTATCGAAAAACCTGCCCGTAGATGCTGTGAAAACCGTTGAAATACTCGAAAATCATCAGCCCGTACGAGCCTTGCAGGATATAAATTTCAGCGACAGGGCGGCAATGAACATTAAGCTCACCGACAAAGCCAAAGGCAAATGGATAGGCAACGGATTTACGGCAGGGCTTGGCCTGTCGCCGCTGCTGTGGAGAGCCGAATTTTCGGCTATGCGCTTCAGTCCCGATTTTCAAACCTATCTTACCTACAAAACAAACAACACGGGGCAGGATATTAAAATCTACAACAACTTCATATCAATACAAATCATTGGAATGGACGAAACGAATACCAACGCTTTTTATTCGCCTTTCATTTCGTCGCCCGATATGGACAGGAAACGCAGTTTTTTCAACCGCAGCCACGTTTTCAGCATCAACAATCTGTGGAAAACGGGAAAAGAATCTAACATACGGTTTAATATCGACTATCGAAACGAGGAAACCCGTCAGGAAAGCAGTCAGACAACAAAATATTATCTGGGCGCCGACAGCGTTTATACATATTCTGAAAAATACAGGGTAAACAATTATCAAAACAAAGTCAGCGGAAATCTGACATATACGAAAAACGATGCCGTACTGTTTCTGGAAAACAAAGTCAGCGCCGAAGCCGACTGGCAAAAGATAAACTCGACAACAGCAAACGGCAACGACATCCATCAGCGCTTCCGCCTGCCCGCATTTGAAATCGGCGACGAGTTCAAAATAATAGCCCGCACCGGCAAAAAGCGGACTTATCATTTCACGTCCGACAACAAATTCAAACTGCAGCCGCAGGAACTGCGCAGCGACATTTCGGCGCAGACGGGCAACCTAAGCGACTTTTCGCAAATTGCCGACATAAAAACTTTTACAAGCGCCAATACTCTTGCTTTCGGGCATAATATAAAAAGAGTGAACGTGAATTACATGGCAGGCTACGACTTCAAAATCGACGACTATAACACAGGCAGCGATGTGTTCAGGCGCAACGAACATGTTGTCGGCTTTACTCCGTCTCTGTCGTATCAGGGCGGGCGGTGGCGCGCAAGCGCCCAGTTGCCTTTGTCGTATGTAAATATTTCGGGTTCGGATAATATCAACGGCTTTTCGGGATTAGTTTTTGAGCCTTCGCTGCGGCTTACATATTCGCTTGGTTATTTTTGGGAATTGAATGTAAACGGCGGCTTGTCGTCGGATTTGGGTTCGATTTACGATGTTGTGTCGGGAGTGATGAAAAACTACCGGACTCAATACGTTTTCGACGGCGCACTGCCGCGCACCGACAGAGCAACGGCAGGATTCGGGATTAATTACAAAAACCCGATAAAGGCAGTATTTGCATACGCAAACCTGTCGTACAGCAACGTTACAGGCAACAACACAAGCGAACAGACAATAAACGGAGCGCAAATCATAAGCAGAATCATCGAAAGCAAAAATAAAATGAACAGCATAAGCGCAAACGGATATGTATCGAAAATTTTCGACTGGCAGCGCTGCAGCGCAAAGCTGAACTGGAACATCTCGCGAAGCAGGTCGCAGCAGATACAAAATTCGATGCTCATGCCGTTTTCCAACTTTGCGTTTTCGATAAGCCCGAGTTTTGATATAGAAACCTTTGCCGAACAAATGCTGACATATTCGGTGTCGGTTTCAACTGTGCGCTCTACCATTCAAAATGCCAGGCAGCCTTTCATGCGCAATCTGAAGCAGAATTTTACGTATTATATTCCAGTTACACGGAAAATCAACATAATGATTATCGGCGAACATCTGCGCAATCAGGTGAGCGCAAACCGGCATGTAAACATGTTTTTGATGGACGCTGTGGCGAGATATAAAATTTCGCCGAAAATAGAACTATCTCTCAACTGGAACAACATCTTCGATACTCGCGAATATTCGTACTCATCATACAGCGATTTGTACTATGCATCGTACAGCTACGCGCTACGCCCAATGAATATTATATTTACGGCAAATATAAAGTTCAGATAGCGGGTATTTCTGAAAGCATGTTGCCGAGTTAAAGTCGTGAAACTGGGCGAAGTGGACAAAAGTGAGGCTGAAAAATAATGTAATTAATTGGTTTTCATAATTTTGCAGTCAAAAAAAAGAAATGAGTAAAAAAAATGTATTTTCTGCGGTTGCAAAATAACGAAGAAAAACGGCATTTTTCGTGGCAAACAGCGGTATAAATGTTGGAGTTGCGGCAGGCAATTTGTGGGGAGAAATCATGTTTCCAACGAGGAACTGTGGGAATTGTATTCGAGCGGCAAACAAACCTATTTGCAG
>JAIRZQ010000048.1 GCA_031267135.1 Prevotellaceae bacterium | reverse complement strand
GTAATAGAAGATACGAATATAACGACAGGCAATTACAGCGTAATGGGCATAGCTTCTGATGACAAGACGTATTTTTCAGGCGGCAGTAGCAACAACGGCATAAAGGTATTGAATGATGCCGGAGTAATAGAAAATACGAATATAACGACGGGCTATTATAATGCAATGGGCATAGCTTCGGATAAAAAGACATATTTTTGCGGCTACGGCAACAACAGCATAAAGGTATTGGACGATGACACCGGCATAATAGAAAATACGAATATAACGACGGGCTATTATAATGCAATGGGCATAGCTTCGGATAAAAAGACATATTTTTGCGGGCAGGCTTACTACGGTTCCGAATTCGTAGACGGTAGCATCAAGGTACTGAATGATGAGACGGGTGTAATAGAAGACACGAATGTAACAGGAAGATATTTTATATCAATGGGTATAGCTTCTGACGGCAGGACATATTTCTTTGGCTACGGCATAAAAGTATTGAATGATGAGACGGGCATAATAGAAGACACGAATGTAACGGCAGGCAATCATGAAGCAATGGGCGTAGCATCAAACGGCAGGACATATTTCTTCAAAAGTGATTCTGAGGCATCTGCCATAGGCATAAAGGTATTGCAGCCTGTTTATGCGGATGAGAAGTATGTGCGCAGGTACGGCGAGTGGCTGCCTGCATTAGGCGCGGACGCTTTTAATAACGATTTCACTACGGATGTTGACTTTGTGATTTCCGAAGACGGGGATACGGTTGTAGCGGAGCAGTTTTATAAAAATCCTGCAACGGGCGAGACCAAACAGATAAATAAGGTTATTCCGCTTGCGGATGCAACACATGCGGGGCTGATGTCGAAGGAACAGGCACAGGGTGCAACAGACAGTGCAAATGCAATAAACAACCTTGACAACAAGGATGTAGCGATTTATGACGGCGGCGAATATAAATACGTAACGCTCAAAGATTTAGACAAGGACTATCAGGGGCTTGCTACGGATACATACGTTGACCAAAAAGTACTTGAATCGCAGCAAAAGTCCTTTGAGTTTGAGGGAAGCGTTGATACGTTTGAGGATTTACCTGTTAATCCCAAGTTAGGCGATGTATATTACGTAAGCGCCGATGACACGGATTATTACTGGAACGGCACGGAATGGAAAGCATGGCAGCCAGAAGTTGACTTGTCGGAATATTACAAGACGTCGGAAGTGGACAGCCTGCTGTCGACAAAGGCGGACAATACGCCTACGTTCACGGAAGCGACGTCGCGGACAAACATTGCAAGCGGCGACAGCGCCGTTACGATGTGGGGCAAGATAAGGAAGTTCTTTACAGACCTGAAAGCGGTTGCCTTTTCGGGCAGCTACAATGACTTGACGGACAAGCCGAATATTGACTTTCAACTTAATGTAGAGCAGAAGATGGGATATAAGTTTCTCGGTCAGGATGTATATGCCAAGCTTGTGATGGCAGTAAGTCCGGATGTGAGCAGTACGGGCAGAGGCTACAGCACATCGATAATCATAGACGAGGCGGCGCTCTTTGTAGATGCACGCGGGTTCAGCACGGGAAATACGACGAGCAGCGCGTTTAGCCAGATGGCGGGCTACATTAAGCGCTCGGGCGGGCAGCGCGGCAATGCGGCTACGACAGGCATTGAGGAGTGTTTTTCGATAGAGTTCGGTTACGGCGCTACAAACAGGTACTTGTGGGTTAACTGGTCGACAGGCTATACGACGTACATGAGCGGCGTTCAGACGGCTTACATAATCGTGTACTACACAAAGGTTGCACCAACGCTTTGATAATTAACAATTAATAATTGATAATTAACAATTAACAATTAACAATTAATAATTATGAGTACAACAATTAAAGGTGTTTTGGATAACGCAGAATACAATCTTACAGAAAACCATAATCTTTCTCTTGGCAAAGCAATAGGAACAGAGCAGTTGAGAAATGCAAATAAATTGCTAAATGCAGGTTATAAACTTTATGATGATTTTGACGAATCATGGGAAGAGTTAGAAAAGGAAAACGAGGAAGCAATTAATAATTAATAATTATGAAGCGGAGCGGGTTTTTGGAAAGTATTGGTTTCAGGTTTATAGCGAACCACAGGACGGGGGAAATACATCGCGTTGACAGCCTGCATGTGAACTGCAACATCGAGGCGATGACACGCGCGGGATACTGTACTTGGCTTTGGCATAAGATACTGTTGCGGCGAGGCTATAACGGGTGCTATTGGTGCAATCGTGAAGAAAACGAGGAGTAATTAATAATTAACAATTAATAATTAATAGTTGATAAATAAGCAAACAGACAAATAAACAAACGCAAATAAAATTAAGATTATGGAAGAGCATTTTGGACATACGGGAGCATTGCTGATAGCTCTGATGGTTGCGCTGCTGTTTACCTACGTTCCGTTTTTAGTTCAGAAATGGTATTTAAGAGACGACAAGGCGCGGAAGTACCTGTCGCGCGAGTGGATTGTGATAGCGTTTTTGTCGGCGATAGTAACGTACGTGATACTGCGCGACGGCTCGCTGATGGACAAGCCGATAGTATCGACGATATTCTGGTGCTTCTGCATCAATGTGGGGATTTTTCAGGCTGGGCGATTGTTGGAAAAGGGGCTTTCTGTGAGATACGAAAAGAACGGCACGAAGATAGAAATACAGAAACCCGAAAGCAGAAAGGCGAAAGACAGGAAAGAAAAAGAAAAGAACGGCAATGGAACTGAAGCTGAAAAGGACATATAAGAAAGATGGGTACACGATAGGCAATTTGTACATTGACGATGTATTATTTTGTCAAACTCTTGAAGATACCGACAGGGGCTTGCACTCTCACATGCAGCTTGAATACATAAAGAACAAGATTGCGGGAGCAACGGCAATACCGACAGGACGCTACGCTGTTACGCTATCGGTTCAATCGCCCAAGTACAGGTATCGCAAAGCGTATGAATTTTGCAGCGGATATGTTCCCAGACTGCTGAACGTGAAAGGCTTTGAGGGCATTTTGATACATATAGGAAACTATCCGAAGGATACGGAAGGCTGCATTTTAGTTGGGTTGAATACAGTCAAAGGCGAAGTGAGAGAAAGCACGGAAACGTTTAAGAAGCTGTACGCTAAAATGCGTATGGCAGCGGATACAGGTGAGGAAATATATATAACAATTAATAATTAACAATTAATAATTATTAAAAGAGAAATGAATAAAATATTATCTGACATAAGAATTTTTTTGTTACCTGTTACTTTTTTATTGTTGGCGGGGGCTTGTGGGAGTAAAAAAACTACTCTCACAGGCAACTCCCATATTATTGAAAGCGTCAACACGCAAGCCACGACAATAACGCATACCGACAGTGCGGCGTTCTATCATTTATCTCAAACGGAACAAAAGAATATCGACGCCGAAGATTACGGGCAAAAGATAAGGATTGAATTTGACACAGAAAAGCCGGTAAATGAAGCAACCAATTTGCCGCCCGTACAAAGTGTTGAAATAATCACGAAAGGACAAAAAACAAGCGATAAGTCGGCAAAAACGACCGAACAGGGCAATCTTGTAAATTACGATAACGCAACAGTTGATGAATTGAACAGCCGAATATCCATCGACCAAACAGAAAAAACAGTTGAAAAGGTAACAAAAAAGGAAAGTCAGTTTATCAAATGGATTGCCGTAACGGCAGTAGCGATAGCAATAATATTCATTTGCATTGTTATTCGCAAAGCTACCAAAGGCACAGGTTTAATAACATGGATTAAAAACTTATTCAGGACAAAAAAGTGATTGACAAAAAAATGGCAAATAATGACACGCATAAAATAAAGACGGTAATTGAGGTTGCAGATTATTTATTTGCTAATCCTTTGGCAAAGCGCTGTCAAGTTTTGGCAAAGTTTGGCAAAAAATGGCAAATTGGTCAGCGAACAGTAGACAGGCTTATAGGCAAGGCTAAAAAATACAACAATAACAGACAAAATTTACAGGAAAAAGCAAAAAATGAAGTATTGATTAAGTCGGCAAAAGAAGCGGCTATTGAGGCTGAAAACCGCCGAAAAACCAATATTGAAACATTGGAAAAAATACGGGATGGCAAATTTGCAATTAAATACGACGATAAAAATATTATGGTACCTACTGTTAGCGATATATTAAAGGCTATAGGCGAAATAAACAGGATTGACGGCAATTATGCTCCCGAAAAATTTACCGAAACCGACAGCAGGGGCAATGACGTAATCAGTACTGTTAATGTAAATATCAGGAAGCAATGACAGTAGACTTTAACATAAATACGACATTTGAAAAGGTTTTATACACCGACAAGCCGATAATTGATTTGCTCGGCGGTCGCGGACGCGGCGGTTCGTTTTTCGGTACCGATTACTTTCTGTACGAAATGATAACCGAGCCGTATTTCAGGGGTTGCTTTTTACGTCAGGCGTTCAATGACATTCGCGACAGCCTTTTCAAAGACTTCAAAGACCGTATAGAGGAACACGCCTTGCCGTCAAAGCTGTTTAAGATAAACGAAAGTGAAATGCGTATCACCTATGTACCGAATGGCAACAGCATAATAAGCAAGGGTTTTATTACGAGTAACAGCCGTCAGGCAAAATTAAAATCTTTGGCAGGACTGACGCACGTACTGATTGAAGAGGCAAACGAGGTGAGCGAGGAACAGTTTAACCAGCTGCTGTTATCGTTAAGAACGACAAAGGTTGAAAAGATACAGGCGATACGCATATTCAATCCGCCGAGTAAAAAGCACTGGATTTGGAAGGACTACAACCTTACCGAAAGCGATATTGCCGGTTATTACACTTACGCTCCAAAGGCTGACAGCAGCATTGAGATGTGTTTTTCTACCTATCTTGATAACATGAGCAATCTTAATGCCGAATACATTGCAACGCTTGAAAAGTTAAAAAACCGTCCCGAGCTGTATCATACCATTGTCAAAGGCTTAATCAGCGAGGGCAATGTTGGACGGATATACAAACACTTCAATCCGATAACCGCGCATGAATTTAATCAGACAGAGTGCCGCGCTGTTTACGTGATAGACTTTGGTTTCAGCGATGACCCGACGGCTGTCGTGCAGGTAAAATGGCGTGATAACAGGCTGTATGTACGCGAATTAATATATCAGTCGGGATTAGATGATTTGGCGATAGCAAAGAAACTTATCGACTTTGGAATTACTTACAAGGACTTGATTATAGCCGATTACGGCAACGGCGGCGATGTACGCATTCACAATTTACGCTCGGGCGGCAACGGGGCATGGAATAACATAGCGGGCTATCCCGATTTGAACAGGGGATTTTCGATTTATTATGCCAAAAAGGGCGCGGGTTCTGTTGCATCGGGAATAAACATAGTGAAGTCTTATGAAGTGAATATAACCGAAACGAGCGATAACGCATGGAACGAAACGCAGGAATATTGCTGGGCGATAAGCCGCGACGGTGAAATATTAGATGTTCCTGTTGATAAGAATAACCACATTATGGATTGCATAAGATATTTTGTATTGTATAAATCGGCACACGGAATTTAAGAGATATGAACTACTTTAAAAGATTAGCAGTAAAGACAGCCGAAAAGATTATCGGCAAAACGGGTAAGGATGCCTTTTGGATGCCTTTTGGCAGCGTATTTCAATGGAACGGCAGCAAAAGGAAGATATATGAGGAAACCGCAATACTGGAAGCCGTAATAAACAAGCGGGCACAGTGTTTCGGCAACGCCGTTGTTTATGTAAAGGACAAGCAGGGCAACGAACCCGATAACTTGCAGGCAAAAAGGATACGCAGCCTGTTTGCAGAACCTAACAAATTGATGAGCTGGACGCAGTTTTACAGGCTTATCGAAGTGTACAGGCTGCTTTACGGATATTGCATTGTGCTTAAATTGTCATTGGACAATGAAAAATCATTGCCTGTATCGCTGTTTGTTATCGACCCGGAACAGATAGACATAAAATACGACAAAACAAGCCCGTTTTTCGGGCAGAGCAGGGCAACCGATATTTACATAGCGGGACAGAAGACCGCGTTAAAAACGGAAGATTTAATCATATTCAACGATATAAAGTTTGGATTTGGGAACAGTCCGTTTCTGGCACAAAGCAGGATGACGGCTCTTGACAACGAAAACAAACTGCTTGCGATAATATCGAATGCCGAACATGCCATTATCCGCAATCGCGGGGCTTTGGGCATATTGAGCAAGGATATTAACGATGCAAGCGGCGCGGGCATGTTCGACGACAAGGCAGAAGACTTGCAGGAAGCATACAGGAAATACGGCATAACGTCCGAGCAGTGGAACATAATCATTACATCGGCGGCTTTGAAATGGCAGGCGATAACGCCGCCCCTGAAGGATTTAATGCTCACCGAATTTGAAGAGCAGACGGCAAAGAAGATTTGCGCCGTGTTTGATTTGCCTTACGAACTGTTACCGCTGTCGGGGCAAAGCACGTATGCCAATCGCAGGGAAGCCGAAACGGAATTTTTTCAAAACTATATCATACCGTGTTCAAAGGGCGATGCCGAACTGCTTACAAAATCCCTGTGCAGGGGTACGGATTTAACAATTACATTCGACTATTCCGACCTGTGGTTCCTGCAGGAGCAGATGAAGGAAAAGGCACAGGCGGCAAGCATAGCCATAACAGCCTTTAATTCGGCTATTGACAAAGGAAACATAACGCGCGAGGAATGGCGGATGCTGGTATCCGAATATATCAATATCGACCCGACTGCCAAGCTGATAGAGCAGCAAACCATGTTAGCGGTGCAGTTGGGCGTTGGCGGACTGGAAGGCTTAATTCAGGTTGTAATCAACCCGGAACTGACAAACGAACAGAAGCGGGCAATCTTAATCGGAGTGTTCGACCGCACAAGGGAACAGGCATTTGAAATCGTGCCTGATGTAAACATAATAGTTGAAGGTTTTGAAAGTTAGAAAGTTGAAAAGTTTATAAAGTTAAATTATTAAATATTAAATACTTAAATAGTAAATAAAGATATGTTTATAAAGAAAAAACCAAATGAAAAGACAAGGCAGAGTTCCATTCTGCATTACAAAAGCGTAAAGGTAGACACTCCGAATATCGACGAGCAGGGCATGACGGTATCGGGCTACCTTGCATCATTTGACAACATTGACGGCATGGGCGACATACTGCACAGGGGCTGTTTTGCAAAGTCTTTGCAGGAGCACGGAGTTGAAAGTGAATCGCCACGCAAGATACTGTTTTGCTGGCAGCACCGCACGGACACTCCGATAGGACAGTTCACCAAATTACAGGAAGATGACAGGGGCTTGTATTTCGAGGCAAAGCTCGATGATATTCCCATTGTACGCGATACCATAATACCGCAGTACAAGTCGGGAACGCTAAACCAGCACTCGATAGGCTTTTGTTATGTAAAGACCGAATTTAGCGAAACCGAAGAGACGGGTTTTATCTGCGACGTGTACGAAGTTGAGCTGTACGAGGGTTCGGTGGTAACAATCGGGTGCAATGAAAACACTCCCTTTCTGGGCTTCAAGAGCCTTGATAAAAACAGTATCGAGGACATGGAAGGGCAATATAAAGAACTTGAAAAAATGACTGAAAAACTGTCAAAATTCGACAGGTTAAAGATAAATACATTCTTCAATTCACTTGTTGGCGCAATTAAGAATAACACTTTGGACGCAAAGCCGTTAAATCCTGATGCAAACAAGCCGAAAAAGAAATCGATTAATGAACTTTTTAAAGAAAAAAACAAATGATTGGAATTAGAACGCTGTTAAGGAACAGCAAGAAAAACAGCCTTTACGGAATGAAGGCAAAACGTAAAGTGAACATAATTTTAATGGCAGGCATTATTTTAATGCTCATTGGATTTATGTGCATGGCAACCGATACGCCCGTTGGCTACGGCGTGGGTACTGCTGTTATGGCAGCCCCTGTTGTTTTGGCAATGCCGAAATCGAACAGTGAGCTTATCAAAGAAAAGAAATCGAAACTCGAACGTTCTTTTGTAAAAATAAGAAAATCCCTTGATGAGGACGGTTTGGCAATGCTCGATGGGATTATGGAAGAGATAAACGGATTATATGATTTGGCTGACAATGAGGGTCAGGTAGAAATATTTAATAAGCTACAGGAAAAATTGACCGAAATAGAGGGCAAACTGCCTAAGGAAGAGGAAGCCGCAGCCGCCGAAGAGGAATTGAAATCGTTAAAGCAGACGGTTGCGGAACTTAAACTCGGCAATCACGGCAGCAAGGCAGCAACGTTTAAGAAGCAGCTGGAAGATTTTTTGAAAACCAAAGACTTTACGGATGCAATGGCTTCGGGCAAGGCTCATACTTTGGCAGTTAAAGCGGCAGCTGCCATTACAACCGGAAATGCTTCGGGCGCTCCTCATGCATTGTCGTTTGAGATTATTCCGGGCATACAGGAAAAGCCGACTGAGGAGCTTACCGTTTTGGCAATCCTGAACAAGGGCAACACAAGCTCGCGTACCATTATTTGGGTTGACCGTCAGGACAAGGACGGCGGAGCGGCATTTATCGCCGAAGGAACGCTGAAGCCTCTTAAGGACTGGATTTACGTAGAGGAAAACAGCGTAGCCAAAAAGGTAGCGGTTCGTGCAAAAGTCTCAAAGGAAATGCTGAATGACTTTGAGTACATGGAAAGCGAAATACGCAATCTTCTTGAACGCGATTTGATGCTTGTAGTCGACCAAAAACTGTTAACAGGCAACGGCGGCGCTGTTGAGCCGAAAGGCTTAATCACGGGAGCATCGGCTTATGCCGGTACTAATTTGGACGGAACAATAACCACGCCTACCAATCCCGATGCCATTCGCGCTGCAATTCTGCAAATGCGGCTGTTGAACTTCAAGCCCAATGTGGTGTTGCTCAATCCTTCGGATGTAGCGGCTATCGACTTGATAAAGACCACTGACGGTCATTATATCAAAGTTGAAACCGACGCTATTATGCAGAACGTAAGAGTGATTGAGACAAACGAAGTGGACGCGGGCAACTTCCTGTTGATTGATACCGCCAAATGGTTTGTCCGGATACTCGAGGGACTGGATATTCAATTCGGCTTTGAAAACGACGATTTCAGCAAGAACCTTGTAACGGTTATTGCAGAGTTGCGCTTGCACTCTTATCAGTATTCGGTTGATGCCGGAAGCGTTGTTTACGACGAATTTGACACGGTTAAAACAGCCCTTGCCGTTTAATGTTTAACGATTAACATGTAAAGTTATGTCAACAGAAGATAAAAAAATCAAACTGAACGAGCGTGTTTCGGTTTACGGGACGGGAAAGGTTTCGACTTTTTCCAAAGGAAAGGAATTTAAGGTGCATCCCGAGCTTGCAAGGAAACTTGTTGCGGCAGGAAAGGCAACCGATAAAAAGACTGCCTGAAAATGATAGTTGAGCCGAAAATATTTGAAGGCGAAATAGCCATCGGGCAGGTTGAAAGCGCTGATGTGGCGGCGCGGGTGCAATGGTTCATCGACAAGTACGAGCCTTTGTTCCTGCGCAAGCTGCTCGGCTGCAGGCTTGCGGATATTTTTATGGAAGAATACGCAAAACCCGTTCACGACCCGAAGTGGGATGCGCTGGCAGACAGGGTGCGATACAGCATTGCCGACTATGTTTATTTTTATTATCAGATTGATAATGAAACGGCTACGGTGGGAATTGGCGAGGCTGTCGAACAGGCTGAAAATGCAACGCGCACAACGTCAAAATACAAGGCAGTGCGGGCGTGGAACGAGATGCGGGAAATGAACCTGCTGTTTATAGAATGGATGGATATTAACATTTATCCCGAATATAAGCCTCGCATTTGCGATATTTTTTCAACTAAAAACACCTTTGGCTTATGATGGCGATTGTTGATTTGGTGGGCGATATTGTCGCAAGGGCGAGCGAGGCGGTAAAAAAGGTCATTGCAGATGAAACGGTAAGAGAAACGGGAATATTTTATCAGTACGGGCATTTGAACGATATAAACAATATACTCAAATCGTACTCAAACACCGCCGAATACAGGGCGCAGAAATATCCCGCCGTTTTTCTTTTGCAGGACTTTGTCGAAACGTGCGTGCAGAGCATGACGGTAGAAAAGCAGGTTAACCTGCAGCTGCTCATTGTTGCTTCGAGCAACAGGGATTACCGGGCAGCCGAAAGGTACGAAAAGGTATTCAAGCCTGTTCTGTATCCCGTTTACGACTGTCTGATCGGTACCATAAAAAGGGACAAACGCTTAATGCTGCCTTACGGCGATATTGAACACACGAAAATCGACAGGCTTCTCATATCGGGCTTTCAGATACGGACGCAAACGGGACAGACAGGCAATTTATTTGCAGACTTTTTGGATGCAATAGAAATAAATAATATGAAATTAATAATAAAAAAAATGTGCAATTATGGATTGTAAAGTATTAGGCGGAAACACGGGCGTAGGCGCCTGTGATGTTCTCTCACAGCGAATCGACGGCGTTATTTTTACGCCAAAAACGGCAAAGATACCCAAAGACACGACAGACCTTCTGGATTATCTTTTGCTGCAGTTTAATCAGGCGGACAAGGGCAAGCGCTTTTTTCCGCTGTTGGGTATAGGACAGGCAACCAACAGTTCCGAAGAGGCTCAGGTTGGCACGCTTGGTTACGGGGCAAGCATCAAGCAGCGCAACGGAAACGAGATAATCCGGTGGGATTTGCCGTTTTCGTTCTGCAAGAGCAAGGTGGTAACTCCTTTCGACGGATGGAATCAGGGCATATACCTTGTAAGCAGCGAGGGCTTACTGATTGGAAAAAACTCTCTGGACAAAAAGGACTTGATACCCTTTATTCCGCAGCAGTTTGATGTAGTGGACGTGCAGCCCATAAGTCTTGGGACGGCGGATGTGCAGCTGATAGGAATACAGGTTAACTTCGGCGACAAGCTACGCTTCACCGACTTGATGGAATTTCTGGAAATCGGCGACTATGACGCGGATTTGTTACAGGGATTGACGGATGTTGACTTGACGGTTGCAGGGCAGGCAACAGGCTATGTGGATGTTAAGGTTACTACCAAGTGCGGCGGGGTTGATTTGTTCGACACTTACCAGGCAGAACTGGCAGACGCCGACGTATGGAGTGCGATAGACAAGGCTACAGGGTCGAGCGTAACGCCGTCGGGAGTGACGGCGCAGGCGGTGACAAAATCGTTCCGCATATCAATCACGGCGGCAACATATCTTTTGTCGCTCGCTTCGGTAACCGTATTGAAAGCCGCAGGCATTGAAGGCTACGAAAGCAATCAGATAACCGTTACAATATCGTAGGCTATGATACTCATTGACGGAATTAACTTTAACGAGGCATGGGCAAAGGCTGTAACCGAAGAGGCATTTGTCGCTCATTTCGGCAGGTTCGCCTATCCCGAGCTGACGGAAGATGAACGGACTGAAAAGCTGAAACAGGTTTATCATCTGTTGACGGCAAGGGGAGCGGAGCAACCGAAAAGGACTAAAAGGCAGTCCGCAGAGTAGTTTGAGAGGGGGCTGTAACAAGCCCCTTTTTTAATCTTAATGATTGGTTTATGCTGACTTATTCCGGGTAAACGAACAAAGATGATTGATTTGTACCAATGACGCTATCCGAACTTATAACAGGATTAAAGGCGATTGACGTGTGGCAGATAGCTTATGATGTTATAAAGCGCCACGAGGCGGATATTATCCGTGTGCAGAAGGAACAGTTTGCAGCGGGATTGAACCTTGCGGGCAGGCAAATGTCGCCTGCCATACCCGAAGACCCCTTTTTCAAAGGCAATGACAAATGGGCGCGATGGTGGGTCAAAAACAAAGACCAGCGGCAGTCGGAAATCTTTGCCGAAAGGCGTCCCGAAACAGTGCCTAACCTGATATTTTCGACAGGCGAGGTAGTGTGGGATGATATACGGCTTTTCCCGACAGGAACGGATTTGCGCTTAGGTACGGAGTTTGGTATTCAAATGGAACTTGAAAACAAGTACGGCGACCTTTTCGGACTCACTCCGCAGGGCGTTGTGTGGGTGATAAGCGAGTTCTTTTGCGATGAATTTATATCTGAGTTTAAAAAGCAATTAACAATTAATAATGAATAATTATCGTGATTTTTAATTGCTAATTGCAAATTTTTTAATTGTTAATTATTAATTATTTATGGGTTGCGGCTGCAAGGGAAAAAACAAAGAGAAAAACGCCAAAAAGGACATGGTGAGGAAGCTCGCCGGCGAGTATCAAAAGAAGCACGGGGGAGTAATAGTATTTTACCTGTGCAGTGATTATGATTTTACAGAACTGGAAAATTTTATAAACGATGGAAAAAAAAGAGAAATTGAATATATCTTATAAATGCAGCGAGGTAACGATAGATGAGTTTATCGACTGCATGATTAACGGAAACCTGAAACGGCTGTTACGCTCGGGCGAAGCCGACGAAATAATGCTGCAGGAAGCGTGGGAGTGCCTTTACAGCGAATACAGCGAGTTAAGCGGCAACAGGCAGCACAAATATTATTTTGCACTGTACAAATCGGTATATGCCATGAAACTGAAAATGCACATAGCTCAATTAATTTTAACAGACCCTCAAATCAATCTTGACGACTTGCACGCTTTGGGATACAAGGGCGATGTAAAAAGCATTGTTGCGCGTTTGAAGTTTGAAACGGTAGAGTTGCAGACAAAGGAAAAGGAATTGAAAAAGATAACCGACAAGGAAACAGGCACAATTAAAGAAAGTGATTTTGACGACTGGATTGTGTCGGTAGGTAAATACTTGGGCTATCAGATAAAACGCAAGGAAATGATACTTTCCGAGTTCCTGGCAGCTAATAAAGCAATGACAAAAGAAATTGATGCAAAAATGAAAAGGATTAAGAAATGAAAAATAACCAATAGAAATATCCGATTATGAGAGATAAGATAAATAACTGGACAAATACTCCTAATAAGTCTATTAAAAAACCTTTTACGGGGTGTTTTTTCCTATACTCTTTCATTTCAAGGTCTAATGACTTATAGCCTGTATGTGTTATTAAATTTTTCATAATCTCAAATTATCACGACAAAGTAAATAAAAACATTTGAAATAAACAAAAAAATTAAATAATTTTAAAAAATAAAAATATGTCAGAAAAAATAATAGAATCGTTAGGGATTAAAGAAGTCGAGGCAGCAATAAAATCCATGACGGAACAGTTAGAAACGGCAGAGACACAACTTGTAAGTTATGCCGATAATGTATCGGCGACATTAAAGAAGGTTATTTCTGCATTAAAAGAGGTAAAAAAGGCTGCCAATTTTACCGAATTGGGTGCAACCACACAGAAAACCATTGAGCAGACCAAAGAATATGAAGCTGCATTAAAGGCGCAGGCGCAGCAGCAAAAAACAATAGAGACATTAAAGGCTCGTTTGATAGCGCTGGAAAACAGGGAGGCTGTTGAAATTCAAAAAACAAGGCTTGAAATAGCAGAAAAACAGCGCTGGCAGAAAGCCGAAGCGCAAGCGCAAATAACAGCCGAAAAGGACGTAAAGGCTTTGATAGAAGCATATAAAAACCAGTCGGGCAGCATAAGGGAATTGACATTAAGAAATAAGGAATTGCGGGACATAAGGGACAGTTTGGATACTTCGGCACAAGCCGCCGACATACAGGAATTGAATAAAATCATTGATGCAAATACTGCTACCATAAAAGCAAATGAAGACAGCTATGTACAGCAAAAAATGACAATAGGCGATTATAAAACCGCAATTGAGGGTGTAAAGGTTCAGATTGGCGATGCAGAGGCGTTGCTGGTTAAGGTTGCTAATGAAACAGGCAAAAGCAGTAAGGAATATGCAGCGGCGGCACAGAGTTTGGTTAAGCTGAATGCCGAACTTGATACGTATTCGGAAGGACTGTCAGAAGCCGAAAAGGATGCAAGTCCATTAAAAACGGAACTCGCTAACTTAAAAAATCAAATGCAGCAGCTAAATTCAATCGGGCGTAATAAATGGACGGAAGAGCAGCGTGCGGAATATCAAAAATTGGCAGCAGAGGCAGCCAAATTAAACAAGACAATCAAAGATACGACAACGGAAATTGATATATTGTCGCACAACAATTTAACTCTTAATTCGATAATAGATGCATTAAAGCTGGTAACAGGCGGCTTTGAAGTTTGGCAAGGCGCAATGGCGGCAGCGGGAGTAAATACGGAAGACTTTGAAAAAGTGCTGTTGAAACTGCAGGGCGCAATGGCTATAGTTAATGGTTTGCAGCAAATATCGGAAACATTGCGGGCAAAAAGTATTATAATGGTCAAATTGCAGACATTAGCCGAAAGTAAAAATGTTGCTGTAAAATTGGCGGCGGTACAAGCACAGCGTCTGTTAAATTTGGCACAAAATGCAATGCCTTATGTTGCTATTGCTACAGGACTGTTTTTAATCGGAAAGGCATTGTTTGATTTTGCAAGCAAAACCGACGACGCGGCAAGAAAAAAGAAAATATTAAATGAAATTCAAAAGGAAGGTATAAAGATAGCGCAGGATGAAGTCGGTAAACTTACTCAATTAGCAAACACTGCCACGCTATTTAGTAAAAACAGTAAGGAAAGGCTGAATGCAATAAAACAGATAAACGAGCAGTACGGCGACTATTTGCCCAAATTATTAACCGAAAAGTCCACTGTTGAGGAAATAACAGCGGCATACGAGGCTCTTATTCCCGTGTTGCAAAAACAGGCTGTTATACGAGCTTCAATGGACAAATTAAATGAGTATGCAAAGGAGCGTATCGACCTTGCAATGAAAGAGGCAACAGCAGAAGGCGAAGTACAGAAAGCACGGGAAGAAGTTACGAAAATACAGAATAAACTTACTCGGGAAGAACAGGGATACCAGGATGCACTTGACAGGCATATAAATTATCTTCCATTTGTCAGAGCTATGAAGCTATATAAAGGACAGTTGATAGATGCTAATGAAGAGTTGAAAAGCAAAGAAGAAGATTTGGCAAATGTACGTAATAAAAATGCTGAAAAAAATGAAGAGAAAACGAAAAACGAACAGACTGTACTTAATGCAACAAAACTTGTTATTCAGCAGCTAACAGGACTGTTCACGGGGCTTGGCACGGCGCAGGATGACCAGCTTGCACAGCAAAAGGCGCTGTTAAACTTGCAATATAAATTTCAGGACATTAACGTTACTTTGATAAAAAGCGAAGAGGAACGGGCAAAGAAACAACTCGAAATATCAAAAAACCGTTCCGTTGCCGAGTTGAACGAGCAAAAAGCGGCATTGCAAAAGTCTGTAATGAATGAAGAGGAAAAAGCCAAACAGATAGCGGCGATTGATGATATTATTGCAGCAACGCAAAAGAAGTATTTGTTTGACGTTTCGGAAATGGAAAAGAAATATGCCTATCAAACGGCGGTTTCTGTTGCCAACACTCGTCTTTTGCTTGCAAAAACAGGAAGCAAAGAGGAACTTGAAGCCCGAAAGGATTTGATAAACGAGCAGTTGAAATATGAATTAAGCCTGTTGCCTGCCGGTCATGCAAAGCGTGCCGAACTGGAAGCAAAGGCAAAAAAGGATACGGAAAAGTCAGAGCGCGATTTCCAAAAAAACTTGAATGACATTGATATAACCAATGCAGAAAACAGACTTGAAACAGCCAAAAAGGGAAGTCAAAAGGAATATGAGGAACGCATGACGGTATTGGCAAAGCAGCGTGAAAACGAATTGCTTGCAGCAGAGGAAACAGGCGCTGACCGTCAGGCAATCATTGACAAATATACAAAGTTGGAGCAGGACGCTTTTGAGGGATTGCTGGCGGGACGCATAGAAGCCGAGACGAACAATGCCGCAGCCCGCTTGCGGATTATTGAGGACATGCAGCGCGAAGAAGAGCAGGCTTTGCTCGACAAATACGGTCAGGGACTTATAACGGAACAGCAGTACAACGAACAGCTTGCGGAAATCCAACACAAGTATTCTGTCATGGCTTCGCAGGATGCTATTGATAACCTTGAAAGGATATTGGAAAAAGAGAAGTTAAGCGATGAGCAGAGAGCCGATTTGGTAAAACAGCTTACGGATAAGCAAAAAGAATTGAGCGATGAGCAAACTGCTCACACAATAAGTAACATAGACAAGGAAACCGAAAAGCGCAAGAAAGCCGCCGAACTTGCAAAACAGTACGCGCAGCAGGCTTTTGAAATGGCTATGGACTTTTTAAGTCAGCAGAGCGAGGCGCGTGTAGAGGCATTGGAAACGGCAAACTTGATTTTACAACCGAGTTTATCAATGAAAGGGATTTTGTACAGTGCGGAGTTCTGGAAGGTGGCGTAAAAAAGTCAGTAACAAAAGACGGCAAAACTAACTTCGATATGTCGCTTACGGTTAACAGTTATGGCGAATGGATTGATGACCCCGATGCCGTCAATATTTACATACCTGACGGGATGCAGCTTTATAATCAGATAAGATATACAGTAGATGACTGTTGGGAATCGCGACAAATACCGGATGAACAAACAGAATGGGCTTGGTGGAAATTAAGAATGATGTTTAATGTTGATTTAAATCCAAATTCCTTTATTGAAGGTAAAAATATAATAGCTCAATCGCAGAAATTCATAGGGGGATTCCCACCTTATTCAGCATGTTTAACGACATTGGAAGATGCAATTTCACTGTTGCCGCCAACTATTCCTTCAAAAATATCAGGCGCATTAAATATCTATACAAAATATATTGACGATAGAACATCGGTTAAAATATATTTATCAAAAAGAGACCCAGACGAGTCAACATCAGTTATTTGGAGAGAAGAAGTATTTTTTTTACTGAAAGAATTTTATATTACTGAATTGAACTACATTTCAGAAGATGAACGTGAAGGGAAAATAGAATTTGATTTGCCGTTTTCTTTGGAAATCTTTAAGGATAAATACCGTGAATACAGATTACAGGCAGAATTTCATGTAAAAAACGGACATTATATTCCCACTCCAGTATCAGATGAAGATAAAGCAAAACAATACAACTTTATACCTTCTGATAATTTCAGTATTGAATTTTACAGCAATGTAGGTACAGGTTCATTCAATTTCAAAGCCTACAAAGCTCAAACATTCGGGCAAAAACTTTTAGACAAAATACATTCGGGAGCAACCTTTGAAGTTCCATTTTTACAGGAAATGGAACAAAGCGAAAACATGCAGTTATTCATTACTTCTGCCGATGCCATACGTGGAATTAAGCCGACTGACGAACAGCCACAGGGCGCACTGATTAAAACAAATTTCTTTGAATTTCTTAAAAACCTGAATTATATTTACAGTACAGGGCAAAAAGTAAATAATACCGAAAGTAAATATGACATTGTACGTAAAACAGATATTTTTGACAGAAACAATGAAATTTTGAATTTGGGAAAAGTTAAGAATTTGCAGGCGCTAATGCCCGAACTTGACTGGTTCAAAAACAATATTCAGGTAGGTTATGAAAAACAGGAATACGACTATCCGCTCGGACGTCAGGAATTTGCGAATACTTTGGAGTTTATAGACGATATTGATATTCCTGCTCAAAAAATGGAACTTGTGAGCAAATACCGAGCCGATTATACGGGCGTTCATCTGCTGTATTATGCTTATGTAAACTCCGACAAAAAGGACAGCAAAAGCGATAACGATATATTCTTTATTTTGGCATTTAAAAAATCTGTTGAACTTATCGTTCCAAGAAGGGGAGCGAATGGCAGGGTAACATACATTGCTTCGGTAGGAACTGTTGTATCAAGTACGTTTCAGTTAATATGCAGTATTCAGGATACTATTACCGGGATTACTCTTAATATAACCGCCGGTCGTACGGGAGTAGTAACCGATGTATATGTTTCTGTCGGTCAAATTATAACAGTCGATACAGTAATATTAAATATCAGAACATACGAATTACAATGGCATGCAATTTCGGGAAAAGATGAATCAGGTTTTACGATTAACGGCTTGGATGGCGGCGGCTATTTCAACATACTTTTATCACCAAAACACATGCTTAAAAATCATGCTGAATATTTTTCATCTGTTTTGCACAAGCACGAAAAGGTATTACGTTATACGTCCAGCACGGAAACCATGAGCGATTTAAGTATAACCTTTGCCGATGCAACAAAGAACGTAGTCGAAAAAGCCGATTTGTCGGTTGCCAATGCAGAGCCGTTTTTCAAACCAATGATATTTGAATTTGATGCTTTGGTTGGTCGTGATTTAGCAGAAGCATTGGGCGAAAGTCCAAGCGGGTATTTTACATTTGAATACAACAACTTACTGTTAAAAGGTTTTCCGATAGAAATTGAGGGAAGTTTGGAGCGTAGCGAGCAAACTGTAAAATGTATTGCACACCCGGACACTCCCGATAACATTCAAGAATTATTGCATAAAAGATTGCCGAATAAGCTGTATAAATGATTTTTTGATTATCTTTGTCTTGTGTTGGTAATGTGGTATTTGATGCCACAAAAAAGGACTGCTTATTTGGCAGCCCTTTGATTTTATTTGAAAAGCAATTCATGATTTGCGTTTGTAAATAGCATATATAACATGTTTGCCAAAATTTGGATTTTCATAAGCTATTGTTAATGTGTTGCTATTTAAAATATAAAATACATCACTTTCATCAAATCCTAAAAATAATAGATTAGCATAAAGTCCATATTCATCACTTATCATATAATTACAGCGTTTTGTTATGTGAATAACATTGTTATCTGTGTAATACGAGCAATTAATATATGTCAATGCGCTAAATTTATGCATCAATCCGCAATCGGCAGCATCATAAAAAATAAGTTGGCTGATTGGTGTATCAAATCGATTATATGTAGCAGTGTCGGTAAAGTTGATTGGATTACCATTTTCATCCCAATAATAATATTCGAGTTCCCAAGTACCAATAAGTTTGCTATCAATATTCTTTATAGTAGCATCGTCTTTACCGCAGGCAGTAATGAGCAGGGCAAAGGTTATTAAGTAAATCAGTTTTTTCATTTT
Organism: Prevotellaceae bacterium; assembly: GCA_031267135.1. Classification (GTDB taxonomy): domain Bacteria; phylum Bacteroidota; class Bacteroidia; order Bacteroidales; family UBA932; genus JAIRKV01. The sequence continues at coordinate 4,355 of JAIRZQ010000048.1, read as the reverse complement.
AGTTATTTTTTACTGTTAATATTTTTTTTGCAAAGGTAAAAAAATGTTTTTAATTTAAACAAGCACTTTGCTTATTTATTAAAAAACGGATGGTTTACAAATCTTTGCGCGTTCTCTTCCTGACGTATCTTTATGTATTTGCGGAACGAACTTTCGGTAGTGTGTCCACTGAAACCCATAATCGTATAAATATCAATGCCCGCAAGGTACATGTTTGTGCAACCGCTTCGCCGCGCCGTATGCGTCTGCATTAATTCATATTTCTTGTGTACTTCCGTAATACGTTTGCCGCCCCGCGTAATGGTTTTTGTAAAGTCATCGTTTATGTCCGCTAATTTTCCAAGCAGTTTTAGGTCTTTATTCAGGTCGGAGTTGCTTACAAATTCAGGTAAAATATTGTTCCTGCGCTCCAGTATTTCACGTATAATCCGGTGCATTGGAATGATTACCTTTATGCCTGTTTTTTGGGTGCGTTTTGAAATGAACTTATCAGTACTTTTCAGGTTCTCAATGCCCGAATAATCACCGTATCGCATCGCTGTAAACGCTCCAATCAGAAACCTGTCTTTATTGTCGTTTAATTCGGCGATTTTTCGGTTTATTTCGTCTTTGCCGGCAAATACATTACCAAGTTTGTTTAATATCAAATCTTCGGTTATTTCGAGCCTGTGAAGCCGCACAAGTTCCTCAACGGTCAAATATATGCTGTCGCTTTCCTCGCGCTCAACGGCAAAGCCCTCAATATGCAAATCGTGATGTTTTTGCCTCCGCCCTTCGTTAAAGAAAAATTTTGTATCCTTTATTCGGTCGGCGATTGTATTCTTTGCGTAGTGCCGTACAGTTTCATTTTTTATATATGTTTTTTCAAGTAAAAAGTTTTTGAACGAATGATAAAAATCTAATGTTATATCCGAAAAGTTGAGTTTCGTTTTATATTTTTTTTCATACTCTGCAAGCTGCCTGATGGTTGTCTCGTAATTTAGATTGCGTCTATCCGAATGACTGTTATTGTTCTTAAAATGTTCGGCAAATTGAACAATGTACACAGTTTTTTCATCGTTCACATTTTCGCCGTTGTGTACACGCAAAGTGCGGTCGACAGCCTTTGAAAATTCGTTTTGCGTTGGCGATACAAATTTCATTTCAAATTCGTGGGCAGCGCTTTTCAGTACCGTTTCCCACAAGTCCAATTTCTGATTGACGTATGTTGCATCGTCATAATCCCTGTCGTTTCGGCAACGGTTTTTTTTGGCGTTCCAGAACGCGGTATTTACGGTTACTCCAACGGCATAATAGTATTGTTTGCCGAAAAACGACACAATCGCTCTGATTGCGGATTTTTGTTTATCTTTGTTGCGGACGAAAAATTTAACAGTCATAACATTTATTTTTGACAATAAAAAAGGTAATAAAAAAGTATATACTTCACCGACAAAGATATATATTTTTTTTTCAAAAACCGCTGAAACACAGCAAAAGATACACATAAGCCCGGAAATAGAATATAAATGTTGCAACCCTGTTAGGTTTACAATGAATAGGATCTGCCCCGTCATTCCCGCTTGCGCGGGAATCCCCCGAATGATGAGATTGCGGGTCATGCCCGCAATAACGGATACGGCAGTAAAAAAAATTCCGCATGGATGATATGCCGGTAAACAGCTTTTTCAAAATAGTTGCATCAATACTTGAATCTGCAAATAAAATATTTTTAACTTTTTTTTGACTGTTATGCCGTTTTTTTTTGTAATTTTGGCAAAAATAAAATTTAATTATAAAAATCATATTTATGAAATTAATAAAACTAACAGCATTGGTTATGTCAGCAGCAGTTATCACAGCATGTTCGACTGATGAAAAAAAATCGGAAGAAAAAATAGAAATCAATAACGAGCTTACTGCCGACGAGATGTCTGCGGGAATTTTTACTCCCGAAGTCATGTGGAAAATGGGACGGATAGGCACAAGCATCATTTCGCCCGATGGAAAAAATATTGCATATACAGTTACCAATTACAATGTAAAGGAAAACAGAGGCATAACAAGTCTTTGGCTCATTTCGACTGCAGATGGTAATAAAACCGTAAAACTGGCTGACGATGTTTCAGACCCGATATGGAACAGAACAGGCAATAAATTATATGTCATGAAAGACGAACAGATTTTTGTTGCAGATGTCGAAACGGGTTCGCTTATGCAATTCTCGTTTATCGAAGGCGGGATCGAAGGATTTGGTATTTCACCTGCCGAAAACAGAATTTTTTATACCCGAAAGGTTGCAGTTGAAAAACGCAATTCTGCCGAAATATATCCGGACATGGATAAGTCGCAGGCAAAAATTTACGATGACCTAATGGTGCGTCACTGGAATTATTGGGATGAAGGTAAATATTCGCACATCTTTGTTGCCGAAATAAAAAACGGAAAAATTGAACAAGGCAAAGATATTATGGAAGACGAAGCATGGGATGCGCCGACAGCGCCTTATTTTGATATTTCCGAAATAGCGTGGAACAGCGAAGGAACACAACTTGCCTATACATGTAAAAAACAAACAGGAACAGAATATGCAATATCTACGCAATCGGATATTTTTGTTTACGATACTCAAACAGAAACGACAAAAAATATTTGCAAGGAATTTAATGAAAGCAAAAATATAAACGAATTTCAAGGTTACGATCAATATCCTGTGTGGTCTCCCGATGGTACGAAAATTGCATTCCGCAGCATGCGCCGTCCGGGAAATGAAAGCGATAAGGAACGACTGTTTGTATGGAACAGCAACGACAATTCGATGACCGACCTTACACCAACATTTGATTACAATGCTACAAATGCGGTTTGGGATGGAAACGATGCAATTTATTTTATTGCACCAATTGAGGCAACTCATCAAATTTGCCGTGTAGATTGCAACACGCAACAAGTTGAAATACTTACATCAGGCAATCACGATATAAATCATTTCACAAAAAAAGATGATATAATTGTTGCCGAAATAACAAAAATATCGATGGCAACCGAAATTTTTGAAATAAATACTAACGATTATTCAAATATCTCGCAAATAAGTTTTGTAAATAAAAATATTTACGATAACATACAAATGGGCGAAGTGCAAAAACGCTTGGTAAAAACCACCGATGGCAAACAAATGCTTACCTGGGTTATATTTCCACCGAATTTTGACGCGACAAAGAAATATCCTGCTTTGCTCTATTGCGAAGGAGGACCTCAAAGCGTAATAAGCCAATTTTGGAGTTATCGCTGGAATTTTCAATTAATGGCGGCTCAAGGATATATAATTGTTGCGCCTAATAGAAGAGGAGTTCCATCGTTTGGGCAGGAATGGCTGGATCAGATTTCGGGCGATTACAGCGGACAGAATATTCGCGATTATTTGAGCGCAATTGATGATGTAGCACAGGAAACATGGTGCGACAATACACGTTTGGGTTGTGTTGGCGCGAGCTATGGCGGATATTCGGTTTTCTTTCTTGCAGGAAATCACAATAAGCGATTCAAGGCATTTATAGCACATTGCGGAATATTCAATTTTGAAAGCATGTACGGACACACCGAAGAATTGTGGTTTGTAAACAACGATTACGGCGGTTCGTATTGGAGCGAAAATCCGACGGCAAAACGGTCGTATGCAAATTCACCGCACAAATTTGTTACAAAATGGGATACACCGATATTAATAATTACAGGCTTAAACGATTATAGAATACCATACACACAAAGTCTCGAAGCGTTTACTGCAGCGCGACTTCGCGGAATTGATGCCCGCTTGCTTGCGTTTGAGAATGAAGCGCATCAAGTTTTCAAACCGCAAAATAATCTTGTATGGAATCGAGAATTTTTCGGATGGCTCAATAAATATTTGAAGTAGGGGTATTCAGAAAATGAGTAACATATTGATAGTAAACTTGTAATAGGATCATTTCCTGAAAATTACTCCGATTTTTGCCCAAAATATGGTGAAATCGGGGTAATTGTAATATTAATCTGTTTGCCACGTCAAATCATCAGCCAAAATATGGTATAGAAACAGAGATTTTTCCAACAAATTATCGCAAAAAATCATGTTAAAAGCAGAATTTTACTACCAAAACGTAAATCTCTTTTTTTCTGCATTTTCTGAATATTCCGAAGTAGTAATAGTAAGTTTGAGCACATAAATAGAAACGACACAGCTATCGCTACAAAAAATAAAAAGCCTCAAAGTATGTATAATTACTTTGAGGCTCAAATTAGGCGGCAACCTACTCTCCCACTTCCGCAGTACCATCGGCGCTATCGGGCTTAACTTCTCTGTTCGGTATGGATAGAGGTGTACTCCAACGCTA
>JAIRZQ010000016.1 GCA_031267135.1 Prevotellaceae bacterium | reverse complement strand
AGGCATGGCTGCAAATGCTTGTTGTACCCGAAGCTCCACACAATATCGGCGCAGGCAATGTCACCTTTGCACCCGGAGCACGTAACCATTGGCACTCGCATAAAATCGGTCAATTCCTGTTTGTTACTGCCGGCGAAGGCTGGTATCAGGAATGGGGCAAACCTGCACAATTCCTTAAAGCGGGCGATGTGGTAAATATTCCCGCTAATGCAAAGCACTGGCACGGCGCAACGAAAGACAGCTGGTTCGTGCATCTGGCAATTACGCCGGGCGCAACGGAATGGCTGGAAGCGGTAACAGACGGAGAGTATAACAGTTTATTGAAACAATAACCGAAAAAAAGAATATGAAAGCAATATTTTCTATCATATTAATTTTAGGGATTACCGTTAATCTATCTGCCTGTAATCCTGATAATGACGCTCCTCCAAAAGAGGAAGGACAGACGGAACAGCCCGGGAACAATGGGAATCAGAATAATCCACCCTCAAATAACAAAACAATGAAGCTAAAAATGACATTTGGAAACAAGGAACTGACGGCGACTTTCCAAAATAACGCAACAAGCCGTGCTTTCATTGAAAAGCTCCCTCTTACCTTACCCATGCAGGATTTATATTTTCGCGAAATGTGCTACCGTTTTCCCGATGCACTACCGGCGAATGAAGCATCAGTACGCGGTTATGAAACAGGCGAAATCATTTATTATCCTCCGCTTCACAGTTTTGTCATTATGTATGCTCAAAACGGAGAACGGTTCAATATGCAAACAATAGGTCGTGTGGATTCTAATGTGGAAGTATTTAAAAATATCGGGAATATAAATGTACGGTTTGAATTAATCAAAGAAGAATGATTCGGTATTCTGAAATAAAATGGCAAAAGAAGAAATAAAAGGTCATATAGCCGCAATTACCACAAATGTCATTTTCGGGCTAAACATTCCTGCAACAAAGTCATTGCTTTCCGGCTGGATGTCGCCAATGGGCTATACCGTAACCCGAATGTTATTCGGTATGACTGCGTTCTGGATAATCGGGTTCTTTCGAAAACGCGAAAAGGTATCATTGAAAGACTTAATGATGATTTTTCTTTGCGGACTGTTGGGACTTGTTGCTACACAGGTAACATTTGCTGTCGGGTTAAGATATACAACGCCTGTTACCTATTCCTTAATTTTAGCTTTAACTCCCATTGTTGTATTGCTTTTGTCCGCCTTGTTTTTAAAAGAACCTGTAACATATTACAAAACGATTGGCGTTTTGCTTGGCTTATCAGGGTCATCCATTATAATATTACAGGGAAGCAGTAATAATTCGTCCAATACGGCATTTGGAATACTGACAGCCATTGTAAGCGTATCCTGCTATGCCGGTTATATTATTCTTACCCGAAAAATATCGGCAAAATATTCACCCGTTACAATGATGAAATGGATGTTCCTGTTATCGGCAGTGGTTTTGTTTCCTTTTGGGTGCTCCGAATTACCGGAACAGCGCATATATTCATCAAGTGCAACATTCACGGCTATTTCCGAATTAATATTTGCCCTTTTATTTTCTTCTATTATAGCTTTCTTCCTGATGCCGGTAGCTTTGAAACGGATAAAGGCTACAACAGCCGCCATATATGCAAATGCTCAACCTCTTGTAGCTTCTTCTGCTGCCATTATTGTCGGGCAGGATTTTTTCGGCTGGGACAGGTTACTGGCTCTAATACTTGTAATAACAGGCGTTTATTTGGTAACTCAATCCAATAAGACAGGAAAATCATATCTTTGCAGAAAAAAATTACAGTAATGGAATCTTGTAAAATAATAAAATACTCAAACGTTTTCCTGTCATGCTTTACGGACAATGCACATAAATACACGCCGATGATACGCGAACACGGGATTGTCTATGTCCTGTCCGGCAAACTGGAAATCAACGAAAACGGCAAAATAACGCGCCTCTACAAAGGCGAATGCGCCTTTCTCCGCAAGGATAACCGTGTCAGCATGACCAAAATGCCCCAAAAAAACAGGCAGTATAAATCCATTTGGCTAACGTTTACCCGTCCCTTCCTGCGCAAATTTTACCAGACGCTGGACAAAAAGCAGCTCCCGAAAGATGCGGAACGGCAAAAAGTCAGCGTGTACAAGCTCCCCGCCGACCGTCCCGACATTCGCAGTCTGTTTGAATCCATAACACCCTACTTCGATTCGCCCATACCGCCTGCCGACGAGTTGCTGAAGCTGAAAATGGCGGAAGGCGCTCTCATCCTGTTGAACACGGATAAAAACGTTTACGCCTCGCTTTTCGACTTTGCCGAGCCATGGAAAATAGACATCCTCGACTTCATGAACGAGAACTACATGTACAGTCTTTCGGCGGAAGAGATGGCAAACTTTACCGGCAGGAGTCTTGCGACGTTCAAGCGCGATTTCAAAAAGATAAGCCCCCTGTCGCCCGAAAAATGGCTGATAGAAAAACGGTTAAAAGTGGCGCACGACAAAATCCGCAACGACGGCATGAAAGTATCCGACGCCTGTTTTGAGGTGGGATTTAAAAATTTATCGCATTTTTCAAGGGTCTTTAAGCAGCAATTCGGCTATGCTCCAACGAAATAGCAAAAAGTGTACCGCACAGCAAAAAAAATTGAGCCGTAAGGAAAAACAACCTTTGCGGCTCTTGATTTACCTTTGTACTCGATTTTAAAAATAAAACAGGAATGATAGAAAAAGAAACATCTTATCCGGAAACATTTCCCCGCCGTCTGGAAACATTTCTCCGTCGCCCGGAAATATTTCTCCACCATTCGGAAATATTTCTGCATCGCCCGGAAACATTTCTGCATCGCCCGGAAACATTTCTGCGTCGCTCGGAAACATTTCTCCGCCATCCGGAAACATTTCCCCGTCATTTGGAAATAATAGTATTCACCCCTAAAATAGAGATAATATGAGTGTTAAATCAGATTACATTCCCAAGAAAGATTCCGAACTGGTAGCATGGAGCGC
>JAIRZQ010000069.1 GCA_031267135.1 Prevotellaceae bacterium | reverse complement strand
GCACGGGAAACGGGCAAAAAGTATCTTCAAGTATGGATTAGAACTTATTGCAACAGCATTGCTTAACCCGATGGATAGAGCTGAGATAGACGTCTTTAAATTTTTGTCATGTACTTAGTGAATATCCCTATAATAAATTTGAAAAAAGTCCAGCATTTAAATTAAGAGGAGAAATTTATTATAAAATGGAAAGTATGATATGGCGCTTGAAAATTATAAAAACGCGATAGATTTTGAAAGAATTTATCAACTATATATACAAACAGCGGGCAGCTATTGAAAGCCTGTCCGCTGTTTGTTAGTGTCATACGAGATTAATAGCGATTTCTACTATATCCGCCGCCGTTGTTGCGATTAAATCCTCCATTGCTTTTCCTTGGCGCTTTTGGACGTGCAACATTAACATTGATTGTTTTACCTTCGAATTCAGTTTCATTCAGTTCATCAATAGCTTTCTGACCTTCTGCGTCATTTGGCATTTCGACAAAACCGAATCCGCGCGAGCGTCCTGTTTCTCTGTCGGTAATAACGTTAGCGGATGTTACTTCTCCGTATTCCGCGAATAATTGCTGTAAGCCATCTGCATCTGTGCGATAGCTTAAATTTGAAACATAAATGTTCATTTTTTTACTGTTTTTTAATATAAATAATTATTTTGTTTTATTTTGCAAGAACGATTTTCACGGCATTCATGCCTCTTTCTCCACGTTCCAGCTCAAATGTAACCATATTTCCTTCGACAATACTTGTCGGAGCATTACTGATATGAAAGAAATATTTTTCCGTGCCGGAAAGATTTTTTATAAAACCATACCCTTTATCACTGTTAAAATATTCCACACGACCATTCAACACTATTTCTTCCATGTCTTCTTTCTTGGGAATAGAAACCGCTATGTTATCCATATCCACTTCCTGTTTTTTGTCAGGATCGGGCGGCGTATCGATTATTACTCCGTTTTCATCCACATATGCAATCATATCATCAAATGATTTACTGCCAGCAGTTTTACGCTCTTCTTTGCGCTGCTGCTTTTCCTTTCTTTTCTGTTCTCTTCTTTTTTCTAACTCTTTTTTATTAAATGAATTTGCCATCAATATTATTTTATAGTTATTTACTTTTAAGCTGTTAATACGGTATTCAGTTTTTGTCCCGTCAATTTCTGAATATCCTTTATCATCATGCGCTCGTCGTAAGAACAGAATGTGAGAGCCGTTCCGCTATTTCCGGCACGACCCGTGCGACCTATACGGTGAACGTAAGTTTCGGCAATATCCGGTAAGTCATAGTTAATGACCATTTCCAGATTGGCGATGTCGAGACCTCTTGCAGCAATGTCAGTTGCTATAATCACGCGTGTTTTTCCCGATTTGAAATTGGTAAGAGCGCGCTGCCTTGCTCCCTGTGCCTTATTTCCATGAATAGCCTCACAGCCAATTCCTTTTTTATTTAAAATTCTTGCGATTTTATCCGCGCCATGCTTTGTACGTGAAAAAACAAGCACTGATTTATCCTGCTCTTTTGTCAAAATTGTAACCAGCAGATCCTTTTTTTGTGGTTTTTCCACAAAGTATAAGCATTGTTCTATGCTATCTACCGTAGATGAAACAGGCGTAACTTCAACTTTAACAGGATTATACAGAATAGATTTTGAGAGTTTTGCTATTGCCGGAGGCATCGTTGCCGAGAAGAACAGCGTTTGCCTGCGCTTTGGCAGCATAGGCAACAGGCGTTTAATATCGTGTATAAAGCCCATATCAAGCATTCGGTCGGCTTCATCAAGAATAAAGTAGCGAATATGGTCGAGTGTGATATACTTTTGCGCTATCAAGTCGAGCAAACGTCCGGGAGTAGCTATAAGTATATCAACTCCTTTTTTCAAATTATCAGTTTGAGACTGTTGATTCACGCCTCCAAAAATCACGGTATGGCGTAAATCTGTGTATTTTGCATAATCCCTGAAAGATTCGTCTATCTGTATCGCCAGTTCGCGCGTTGGGGTCAAGACCAGTGCCTTTATATCTCGCCTTTGTCCCTGAACCTGCAGCCTGTTGAGTTTTTGAATAACAGGTATAGCAAAAGCTGCGGTTTTACCTGTTCCCGTCTGGGCTATTCCCAGCAAATCCCGACCGCTGACGGCGACCGGTATAGCCTGCTCCTGAATGGGAGTCGGCGTTTCGTACTTTTTGTTTAAAAGAGCTTTTAATATCGGCTCCGAAATATTTAATTCTTTAAATGTCATGAATTTTGTTTGTTATTATTTTTTTTAGCGTTTTCAAACTCATCTTTAAGTTTGGCAATCACTTCCTTAACACTACTGATTTTATCGGCAAGGTATGCGTTTGCTCCGGCAAAAGCGTACCCTTTGTTCATATTTCCCTTGAATGCGTTATAAAGCGCCTTGATAATGCAGTAGGGACTTTGGGTGTAATCGCAGGTTTTTATACAGCGGTAGGGACAACCATTCGGCTTTTCGTTGCCTTCGTTCACGCTGCGGATAAATTCTCCATCAAAAGCGCGTCCGGGCATTCCGACAGGACTTTGAATAATCATCATGTCTTTTTTTGAAGAGTTGATATATACCTGTTTAAAAGCAGGCGATGCATCACATTCATCGGTGGTAACAAAAATACTGCCCATCTGTACTCCTTTTGCTCCAAGCCTGATAAAGCGCAAAATATCTTCGCCTGTTGAAATTCCTCCTGCCGCAATGACCGGAATCGTTTTTTTATCGCTGTACAAAGATACGGCATCAACTACTTCCGGTATCAAATGCTCAAGCGAATGGTTTTCATCTTCAATTTGTTCCCTTTTGAAACCCAAATGTCCTCCTGCTTTAGGACCTTCTACAACAATCGCGTCAGGAAGATAATTATAATTAGCCTGCCATTTATCGCAAATTATTTTAGCTGCACGAGCCGAAGAAACAATCGGAACTAAAAGCGTTTTGCTCTCGGAAGTGAGAAATGAAGGTAAATCCAGAGGCAAGCCAGCGCCAGAGAATATAACATCCGCTTTTTCCGTTATTGCCGTACGAACCATATCTGCAAAATTCGACAAGGCGACCATTATATTCACTCCTATGATTCCTCGGGTCTTTTCACGTGCCTTGCGAAGTTCTTCTTTAAGCCCCCATATGCAATTTTTCAGGTAATTGACCGAATACTGTTTATACAACAACCCCAATCCGGCACATGATATAACGCCTATTCCCCCTTCATTGGCAACTGCAGCAGCTAAACCAGAAAGTGAAATCCCCACACCCATGCCGCCTTGAATAATAGGCAGACAAATTTCTTTATTTCCTATATAAAATGATCTCATAAATTCCAAAAGTGTATCACGACACTGTATTATTGCACATTCTCGTGACAGTTAATACTAACAAGAAAAGTTGATTTTGAGGTCGATTTTGACGATGGAAAGATCCGCCAAACGGAAGCGGAGCGAAGCACTACAAGAAAGATTCAAATAAACTCTATTGTTCGAGCCGCGAAGATATGAAAATAAATTGAGAAACTGTTTTTAATTTTGATTTATTAACATTTAACAGGTTCAAATGGTACACAGAGTTTTTATATTTTGCAGATGCAAGAAGACAATTTCCCCCGGCGAACGGAAACTAAGTTTAGCTCCTGATAGATTTGATTTTGATAATTTCTAATAGTAACGACATGAATGTATTCAGGCTGCAATATGAAATATCGGCTAAATCTCAATATTGATTTCAGTAAAACTGACAACAATTAACAGCCTGAACATTATTTATTTCAGTATTTTATAAGAAAAATGATGGTTTTAACATTAAATTTTTGCATTTTAAAATAAATTCATATATTTGTGGAAAATTTACTGATAAAATGAAAGATGCCGAATGTAAAAAACGACTGCTTGGTTTGAAGTCGATGATTGGAAATACTCCGATGCTGAAAATCGACTATAAATATAAAAACAGACCGCGAACAATTTTTGCCAAAGCCGAATACTATAACTATACGGGAAGCATAAAAGATCGCATTGCTTATTATATTCTGGAAAAAGCTTACAAATCGGGAGAATTATTGCCCGGCATGCACATTATGGAAGCTACAAGCGGAAACACCGGAATTTCCTTTTCGGCTTTGGGCAGAGCGTTGGGGCATGAAATAACAATATTCATGCCCGACTGGATGAGCAATGAACGAATTAACATAATACGAAGTTTCGGCGCAAATATTCGTCTTGTAACAAAAGACGAAGGTGGATTTCTCGGAAGCATCGCAATGACGCAAAAAGCAAAACAGGAACAGCCTGAAAAGATTTTCCTGCCGTGCCAGTTTGACAATAACAGAAATTGCGAAGCGCATGCCCAAACTACAGGATATGAAATTGCAGAACAGTTACTTAAACTCGGATTGACGCCCGATGCTTTTATTGCCGGCGTAGGTACGGGAGGTACGATTATGGGAGTTGGCAGTTTTCTTAAAGATATTAACGGCAAAATAAAAGTTTATCCTCTCGAACCGCTTAATTCGCCTACACTAAGTACAGGATACAAAGTAGGCAAACATCGCATACAGGGAATTTCGGATGAATTTATTCCGTCTATTATAAAATTAGACCAACTCGATGATATAATTCAGGCTGACGATGGAGATTCTATCATAATGGCGCAAAAACTCGCACGAACATTAGGCTTGGGTGTCGGCATATCGTCGGGAGGAAATTTTGCAGGAGCAGTAAAAGTTCAAAACATGCTTGGCGACAATGCTATTGTTTCAACCGTTTTTGCCGACGACAACAAAAAATATCTAAGTACCGATTATTCAAAGGAAGAACCGGTAAAAGATGAATTTGTTTCGACAGATGTGATTTTGGAAAATGTTACGGTAATTAAATAGCCGCTCCTAAAAACTAAAACTATCATACTTGTTAATATTTGAACAATTCAGAAAACAGCATCCGGTGAATGTCAAATTTCGATTTCAATCGGTTTTCACCGGCAATTCGATAATGAAGCAAGTTTTGCTGTTTTCGGAAAGCGTATAATATATTCGTCCGCCAAGATTTTCGATAATGTTTTTCGAAATCGCCAAGCCTAATCCCATACCGCTTGATTTTGTTGTGAAATTTGGTTGAAACAAATGTCTGCGCAATTCTTCGCTAATTCCTGTTCCCGAATCCTGCACTTTGATTTGATAATAATTACCTGACAAATCGGAAGCAAACAATTCTATTTCACCTTCATTATCATCTCCTATTGCCTGTATTGCATTCTTTATGAGATTTGTAAATACTCGCTGCAACTGTTCGTACAAAGCCGATACAATTTTAGGACGAACTCCATCAATGTGAAGCGATATTTTTATTTTTTCATATCCGCTGAATGCATCCAACTGTTTTTCGAGCAATGTAACAATATCAACATCTTGACGTTCGATATTTGCAAATTTCGCAAAATCCGAAAATTCGGATGCCGTTACCGACAAAATATTTATCTGTTCCATCAATGATTTCGCCAAATTATCGAAATATTTTTCCCAATTGGAATCATTATTTTTTTTCAACCGCATAACGTGTTGAATATTAAGTAGCATTGGTGTTAGCGGATTTTTTATTTCATGCGCAATCTGCAGCGCCATTTCACGCCATGCGTGTTCGCGCTCTGTTTGAGCAAGTTTTGCTGCGCTTTCGGCAAGTTGGTCGAGCATCGAATTGTATGCATTTACAAGACTTCCTATTTCGTCACTGCCTTTATATTTAATATGTTCCGATTTTCCCATCAGGTTGAATTTTCCTATTTGAGAGCGCACGGTATCCAACGGTTTAGACAATAAATTTGATATTATTGTTGAAAATAAAATGCCAAGTATTATCACCACAATGAATATATTTATAACAGTATTTGCCAAAGCAAGCCATTCTTCCTGAAATTTCCGCTGCTGCTCAAAATAAGGAAGGTTCAGATATGCAAGTTTCTCATCAAAACTGTTATAAAATGCAAGATAAATAGAATTGAATTTAAGGTTTCCAATATTGTCATAATGTATATAATAAGGCTGATTTTGAGTATTAAGTTTCACAAACGCCTGCATGTTCATATTCAGCCCCAGCAATTTGCGTTCGAATATTTCGGGTCGCGATGTGGATAAAAGTTTTCCATCGAGCGAATAAATATTTATGTCAATATGATACAGATTGGATAATTCTATCAGCCATGACGACAAATCGCGCGTTGCCGGAATATTATCGGATGTTCCGTATTGCAAAGTAAATTCGTTATTTATCAACTGTATTTTTTCTTCGATTGATTCTGTTTTGTTTTTTTCAAACTGGTTGAACGTGTGCCACAATATCGTTCCACCGACTATAAATAACAGAAACAAAACCAGTATCAACAGTAAAATTCTTGTTTTTTGCCGAAAATTTATTGTTTTGCTTATTCCCAACGCGTCAATTCCTGTGCAGCGCATCAATATTGCAAGTACAATTATAAAAAACAGAAAAACAAACGAGTTTGACGAAATATATTCCAGCAGCGACATCATCGGCATTGATATTATGATGGAATCGGCTTCGTCGGCAGCGATGTAATAGTGGATATAACCTCTGTCAAGGAAAAAAGAATGATTTTTTATTTCTTCCGAAATATTCAATTCATAACCGTATCCGAAATTGTCGTAACGCGAAACAAGTTTATTTTTAAAATATTTTGCATACGAATAATAGTTCTGCTGTAACAGTTTGTTCGGTTGATTTTTACTGTCGAGCAACAATTCGGGATAACCTATGTATTGCGACTCGGAAAGCGATGTAAAAGTCATGAACAGTCTGGTTTCAACATCGCCGGCATACGACAGTTCGACAAGATAATTTATTTTTCCGTTACCCAGCGCCATAAACCACAAAGGCAACTCTCCTACTCTATTTCCGTAAACCGATTTTTCATTGTCAAAAAAATTGAAACAATTATGATCTAATTCATTATCAGATTCGGTAACAAACAATAAATCTTTATTTTGACACATATTCAAATTCAAATCATAACTTTTGAAATATCCGTTAAAATATTTATCGCTTAAATAATTCAATATCACATCAATATTTATATTCGAATCATTTACGTATAATTGCAACTGTCCATCGGATAAAAGTTTGTCGGATATTTCGGCGAACATGATTTCAAATGCAGGATCGTTTTTTTGCGATATCGACTCTGCAAGATTTTCAGTTATTTGCTTTGATTTGCTAAAACTTTCGTGCAGTATAACCGACACGCAAAATAAGGTTGACAGTGCAATAAACAGTACAAAGGTTTTTAATTTTGATTTTATATTACAGCAAATTATTGATGATAAAAGAAAATATACAGCAAAAAGAATTATTATATCGAAATGATATTCATCGCATAAAAGCAACAGCAATATTGACAATGACAGCTGTACAAAAATAATTACAGATTTATTCAGTTTTGATTTGAAATTGCACAAGCACAAAATCTGCAATATCGCAAATCCCACAAACATCAGCGCCATTAATAAATACGACAAAACAGTAAACCAGTTTATATCGTATATCTTATGAACCGCAAGCGAAAAATTGGAATCGTTGGTTAACGTTACAGGCAACAATAAACATAATACAGATTGAACTGCCGCAAAAAGAACTAAACCGCAATCTGTCATGAAACGGTTATATTTTCTGTTTTTCCTTATCGCCATGAAAACATTTCGCCGTTTGGCAAATACTACGTAAATTATTGTAATTAAAAAACAAACGTACAGAAACAAAACTCCAAACGATGCCAGAAATTTTGACGAAGCATAATATGACGAGTTGAAAAAATTAAATTCCGAATTGAATGTTCCCCAATCGTTGTACACAAAAAACATTACACATGCAAATATTGCAACGATGGAAATTATTGCTTTAAAAAGACTTTTTCGGAACAGGATTCGCGAAACAAAAGCCACAAAAGCCAGCAGCAGCAGTACAATTCCAAACCAGCGAGCATACATCGACACGGGATTTATATTTTTGTGCACATCAATTCCCAATACAAACAGCGGCGTTCCGCCGGCTCCTTCGACAATAAAGCCATCGTAACATCCGACATTTTCTAAAAACAAGGATGGCGACACGTTAAAATTATCAGAAAATCCGCTTTTCAGAAAATCATTTTCGTAAAAATAATATGTCATTATGCCGATAACATAAACAATTTTATATTTGCCGCAAACATAAGCCTTTACTACATAACGATTATCGGTTGTGGTTTCGGAAGCGAACAGTTCATCATCAAGGCTTGTAAATTTTTCGACCGTATCGACTCGAAGCAAATTTTCGTTCGGCACAGGCAAACTCGATGACCAGTATATCAAACTGTCGTTACTGAAACAGAAAAATCCGTCATTTGCATCGCAGTCAATTTCAATGTCGAACAGGATATCCGACAAAAGCGAATCGGGCGTAACGCAGAAAGTATCTAACAGCCGGGTTGAAATTTTTTCAAGTTTTCGTTGCCGTTCCTGTATTTGGCGCTCAACGTCTTTTATACGGTTTTCGTAGTGCGAGACAGAATATTTTTCAAAAATGAATGAATACAGTATCGCAGCAAAAGCAACAGTAAACATTGCCGTCAACGTATGTTTCAGATATTTCAGTCTCTTGCCTTTCAAATTGATTTATGTTGTTATTCCCGTATAATTATGCGGATTTATTTTTTTCAATTCGTTCTTTAATTCATCCGAAACGTCGAGCGTATCAATAAAGTTTTTGATATGCTGTTCTGTTACCGTTTCGTTTGTGCGCGTCAATTCCTTAAGTTTTTCGTAAGCATTCGGATAAGCCTCGCGGCGCAGAATTGTCTGTATGGCTTCGGCTACAACCATCAGGTTTTTATCCAAATCGCGATAAATCGCTTCTTTGTTAAGATAAATTTTATTCAATCCTTTAAGTATGGATTTGAACGACAGAACAGTGTGAGCAACGGGAACTCCGATATTGCGCAAAACCGTAGAATCGGTCAAATCGCGCTGCAAGCGTGATACGGGAAGCTTTGCCGACAAATGCTCAAACAGTGCGTTTGCAATGCCGAGATTTCCTTCAGCGTTTTCAAAATCAATAGGATTTACCTTGTGCGGCATTGCCGATGAACCGATTTCTCCCGCTTTGATTTTCTGTTTGAAATATTCCATCGAGATATATGTCCAAAAGTCGCGGCACAAGTCAATCAGAATAACATTTATCCTCTTCAGATTATCGAAAATTGCAGAAAGTTTATCGTAATGATCAATTTGCGTAGTCAGTTGCGAACGTTCGAGATGTAAAACATTTTCGACAAAATTATTTGCAAAGCCGCGCCAGTCGATTTCAGGATAAGCAACATGATGAGCGTTAAAATTGCCTGTTGCGCCGCCAAATTTTGCAGAACAGCGAATATCGTTCAGCGAGTCGGTCTGTTTGGAAAGACGCTCGACAAACACGCCGATTTCTTTTCCCAGACGTGTGGGAGATGCAGGCTGTCCGTGCGTTCGCGCCAGCATCGCAATATCTTTCCATTCGACAGACAAAGCCGAAAGACGGTTTATAATTTCATTTATCAGCGGAAAGTAAACATTGCGCAGGGCTTCGTGCAGCGAATACGGCACAGCGGTATTGTTTATATCCTGCGAAGTCAATCCGAAATGAACAAACTCACGAAAATGCGACAGGCTAAATTCATCGAATTTCTTTTTCAAAAAATATTCGACGGCTTTCACATCATGATTTGTAGTTTTTTCCGTTTCTTTTATCTGTTGAGCATCGTCAACTGTGATATTTTGATGTAAACTGCGCAGTTTATCATAACATGATTTATCAATATTTTTGAGTTGAGGCAAAGGCAGTTCGCACAAAGCTATAAAATATTCAACTTCAACCATTATGCGATACCGTATCAATCCGTATTCCGAAAAATACGGAGACAAAGCGTCTGTTTGCTGTCTGTATCGTCCATCGACCGGCGATACTGCTGTAAGAGTGTTCAAATCCATTTCAGTAAAAATTGCAGAATGCAAATTTACATGAAAATTTTTAATTTACATACAGCCGTATAAAAATCGTGAAGGAGCAAATTCAACTTACAGATTAAATGTATTTTTCTCATTACAATTTAAATATAAGAAATTTTTCATACTTTTGCGAAAAAGTATTTTATGAAAAAATATATTGCCTTATCATTTGTTTTACTTGCATCGGCGTTTACATCTGCATTTATTCCGAACTTTGCTCCGTCCGTAAAAGATATTACGCTCGAAGATATTCTCGTCAATCGTGTATTTGCACAAAAATCGGTTTACGGCTTACGGTCGATGAACGATGGCGAGCATTATACTCAAATAAAAGATGGCGCTCTTGCAAAATATAAATACGCTACAGGCGAATTTGTCGAAAATATTGTAAAATTTGAAAGTCTGAACATAAACCCCGAAAATTATGAATTCAGCGACGATGAAACAAAAATACTTTTTACGACAAATTCAAATTATGTTTATCGCCGTTCATTCACAGCCGACTATTACATATATTATATTTCATCGAAACAGTGTCAGCCTTTATCTGCAAACGGACAGCAAAAAGCTGCACAATTTTCGCCTGACGGTGCAAAAATTGCATTTGTTCGCGATAATAACATGTTCATAAAACTGTTGGACAGCGGAAGCGAGCAGCAGATTACTTTCGACGGTAAATACAACGAAATTATAAACGGACATGCAGACTGGGTTTACGAAGAAGAATATGAATTAACGCAGGCATTTGAATGGTCGCCCGACAGTAAAAAAATAGCATTTTACCGTTTCGATGAAAGTCGCGTGAAAGAATACAATATGAATACTTTTGATAATGAACTGTATCCAAAAAATCAAAGTTTCAAATATCCGAAAGCAGGTGAAGAAAATTCGATTGTTGATATCTTCGTGTACGATATTTTTACAAAAAATACAACAAAAATGAACATCGTCAACGAAACCGACCAATATATTGCACGCATAAAATGGAACGGAAACAAATTAAGCATAATTCGCCTCAATCGCAAGCAAAATCATTTGGACATATTGCTTGCAAATGTCGAAAACGGTGAGACGCAGACGATTTATAATGATACCGAAGAATATTATATCGAACGCGTTGATAATAAATTTTTGACCTTTATTAGTAGCGGCAATGAATTTTTAGTAATGAACGAACGCGATGGCTATATGCATCTTTATCGTTATTCCATTGATGGAAAACTCATAAATCAGGTAACAAAAGGCAACTGGGAAATTACCGAACTTGTCGGTTGCGACGAAATTCAAAAAACAGTTTATTATATCTCGTGCGAATCATCGCCTTTGCAGCGTGAATTGTACTGTATAAACCTCGATGGCAGTAACAAGAAAAAACTGTCGGCACAAAATGGCACAAATTCGGTTGTATTTGGCAAAGGCTTTAAATATTATGTTAATTTCTTCAATAATGCCGATACTCCGCTTTTAGTTACGCTGCACTCAAATGACGGCAAGCTGCTGCGAACACTGGAAGATAACGCTCATATCAGTAAACTGGTAAAAGAATACAACATTGCAAAGCGCGAATTTTTTCAATTTGAAACAGGCGAAAATATAATTCTCAACGGGTATATTATCAAACCCGTGAATTTTGATGAAAATAAAAAATATCCTGTTTTAATGACTCAATACAGCGGACCCGGTTCGCAGGAAGTAAGAAATTCTTTTAAGATTGACTGGGAACAGGTTCTTGCCGCTAAAGGTTATATTGTGGTTTGCGTTGACGGCAGAGGCACAGGCGGACGCGGAGAATATTTTCGCAAACAGACTTATGGTCAGCTTGGAAAATACGAAGTTATCGACCAAATAGAAACGGCAAAATATATAGGTAAATTACCTTATGCAGATGCAAAGCGGATTGGTATTTGGGGATGGAGCTTCGGAGGATTCATGTCGCTGAACTGTATTTTGCAGGCATACGAATTTTTCAAGCTTGCAATAGCTGTTGCTCCTGTTACCAACTGGCGGTTTTATGACAGCATTTATACCGAACTTTACAACGGTCTTCCACAGGAAAACCCTGATGGTTACGACAGCAATTCTCCTATAACTTACGCAAACCGTTTGCGCGGAAAATTGCTTATTATTCACGGCACTGCCGACGATAATGTACACATCCAGAATACTTATGAAATGACTGCAAAACTCATCGCCGAAGGAAAACAGTTCGACATGATGATTTACCCCGATAAAAATCACAGCATTTATGGCGGTATCACACGTTTTCAACTTTTTACAAAAAAGATAAATTACATTCTGGAAAATTTGTAGGAAAGTACAGTCAATGCATCTGTAATAAAAAAATCGCATCTCTTCATGTCGAAAAATGCAACTTTTTACTGTTTTCCGAATAACCCGCATTAAAAGGTGCTGCACAGCATGGCGCCTGATACAGTGTCGAAATCGGAAACATCCTGCAGCAGACTTTCCTGCTCAGTGAGAAACGTTCCTGCAACTTGCAGCAGACTTTCATACTCGGTGGGAAACTTTCCTGCAGCTTGCAGCAGACTTTCATACTCGGTGGGAAACTTTCCTGCAGCTTGCAGCAGACTTTCATACTCGGTGAGAAACTTTCCTGCAGCCTGCAGCAGACTTTCACACTCGATGCGAAACCATGCGGCATTAGAGATTCTGACTTTAGTCGGAATGACGGTTCAAATACGGAATTAATGTCATTGTCTGCCCGAACGATTCGTTATAGAACCTTTTTTCCATTATTATTTTTCATTAATCCAATAAATGAATTAAAATATTTTTTGCCTTTCGGTATTACTCCATCCAGTCCTTTACCTCCCGTTTTGGAACGCTTCACGTCTCCGAATATTCCCTTTTCCAAAGCTGTAAACAAACTTTCTTTCTCAAGTGTTTCGAGCAGCGTTATTGCATCATTAAGAACTTTTTTTGCACGGGTTTGCATTATGCCGTTTTCCTTAAATTCAATCTCATCGCCGATATTTTTCATGTTATTGAATATGTACTTGGCATTTTCGATGGATAAATAGCGATCGCTCATAAACGGCGTATGAATTGCTTCGGTCGGCATTCCGAGTAATTGCAGACCCTGATTTGTCCATATTCCTATAATATTGAAAAGCGCATCCTGAATGTGTCCTCTAAAAATATTTCCGGTCATGAATTTTGTGGGCGGCATATATTTAAGGGGCGCATTAGGAAATATTTCGCGAGTCATTTGTGCCTGCGCCAGTTCATAAAGAAATCCGTTTTCAAGCTGCGGATCCATTTCAAATGCATGTCCAAGTCCCATTTGCTGTTCGGGCAAGCCTGCAATAAGAGCCAGTTGCTCGTTGATACAATCCGAAGCCAAAACCGTATGCGCCTGCTCGTAAGCATCGGCTGTAGTCAAATAGTTGTCTTCGCCGGTATTTATAATCACTCCTGCAAAACCATTAACAATTCGTGAAAAATACTGGTCGATAAGCGTGCGTTGCATGTTTATGTCGCGAAACAGAATTCCATAAAGCGCATCGTTCAGCATTACATCCAAACCTTCGAGCGCTCCCATTGCTGCAATTTCAGGCATGCATAATCCGGAACAGTAATTACACAAACGAATGTATCTGCCGACTTCTTCGCCGACTTCATCGAGAGCGGTTCGCATTATGCGAAAATTTTCCTGAGTTGCATAAGTTCCGCCAAAGCCTTCGGTTGTTGCACCGTAAGGAACGTAATCAAGCAAACTTTGACCTGTTGTGCGGATCACGGCAATAATATCAGCACCTTGACGAGCTGCAGCCTGAGCCTGTACTACATCTTCATAAATATTTCCTGTTGCAACAATCACATACAGATACGGTTTTGAGCCTTCGCCAATAGTTTCCAAATAACAGGCACGGCGATCTTTGCGCTTATTTATATTTTCAATAGCTGTATTGATAACAGGCTGTAATATCGCTTCGATTTCGGATTGTGAATAAACAGGCAATTTTGTTATGTCAAGTTCGTTTTTTGAAACTTTTTCGGCTATCTGCTGCGGATTCAAGCCGGTTGCGAGCATTGCATTACCTGTAAAAAACATTATTCCTTCGCCCAGAACTCCTTTTTCCTTAATTTCGTCAACCAGTACATTGGGCAACGGAACGCCGTTTTCATCAACTCCGTCTATACCCAAAAGCCGACATACAGTACGTTCTACGGCAACAGTAGTATAATTTTCAACAAACTTTTGTACGTCATTTGCAATGTTTCCGGCTATCTGTTTTGCATGTTTAACTTTTTCAAAATCCAATCCTATTTTACTTTTTTGCATATCGTTTATTCATTTATAAAGTTTGTAATGTTTATGAAGTTTTTATTGATATATTATTCAATGTTTATACAGTAAAAATATCAATATTATTTTGTTCTTTATTTATATAATTTACAAAGATAATAATACCGCAAATTTTCCTGCGCCTGCGTTTTTTATCTGCTATCAAACCTGCTTCTTTGCAAACCGTTCGGTAAGTAACGGAATGATTTTGTGAACATCCCCCACGATGCCCAAATCTGCAACTTGAAATATGGGAGCATACCTGTCTTTGTTTATGGCAATTATAAAATCCGATTCTTCCATGCCTGCCAAATGCTGTATTGCACCCGAAATTCCACATGCAAGGTATAAGCCCGGTCTTACGGTTTTTCCCGTTTGCCCTACCTGACGCGCATGTTCCATAACGCCTGCATCAACCATTGCTCGCGATGATGAAACTTCAGTTTTTCCTCCTATTGCAGCAGCAAGAGCGCGAAGTTCGTCGAAACCTTTTTCCGTTCCAACTCCACGTCCTCCCGAAATAAGTATCTTCGCTTCGGTAATATCAGTCATATCTTTTTTCTCTTTCACTGTCTTCACAATGCGTACACGGAATTTCGACCTGTCGAAATCTATTGACATTTTTTCTGTTTCGCCTTTTCGCGATTCATCTTTTTCGCGGGAGCGCATAACTCCCGGACGCACTGTTGACATTTGCGGACGATGTGAATTACACAAAATAGTTGCCATCAGATTTCCGCCAAATGCAGGACGCGTCATCAGCAATTCGCGTGTTTCCGATATTTCGAGCTTTGTGCAGTCAGCCGTAAGACCCGTTGCCAGACGCGCCGAAAGTCGAGGTCCCAAATCGCGACCTATGGTTGTTGCTCCGATAAGTACAATGCCCGGTTTGCGCTCATTGATTATTTTACAAATTGCCTGCGTGTACGGTTCGGTATTGTAATATTCAAGTTCGCCATCATCAATGCAAATTACTGTATCGGCGCCGTATGCAATCAATTCATTTGCCTTGTCGGCGATATTGCTGCCAAGCAGCATGGCAACAACTTTCTCGTTAAGGCTGTCAGCCAGATCGCGTGCTTTGCCGAGCAATTCAAAGGCTACGTTTTGAACTTTTCCTTCACGCTGTTCTATAAAAACATAAACATCCTTGTATTCTGAAATATTCATTTTCAATTATATTTTTTAATTATTAAATTTTTAATAGCAAATTTGAGCATCTGTTGATTTTCTTCCTGCTATTATATATATGGTATTTTTGTTCAAAAACGATTTTCTATATGATATATTTTTCTTTCAATTTACTCATAATTATACCGGCAGCTTCTTCTGCATCCACTTCAAACATTTCTCCCGCTGCTTTTACTCCTCTTGTAAATGCCTTATGTACTTTCGTTGGCGAACCTTTAAGTCCTACCTTTTCTTCGGCGATTCCGAGCTTGTCGAAACTCCATATTTCAACTTCGCGGTTGTAAGTTTCAACTATTCCGCGCACCGACATGTAGCGAGCCTTGTTTGCCGAAGCTAAAACAGTTACAACGCATGGCGCATCAACTTCAAGTATCTGATATCCATCTTCCGTAGACTTTTTTATTGTGAAAGTACGTTTGCCGTCGTATTCAAGATTTTCGAGATATGTTACCTGAGGCAAATCAAGATGTTCTGCTATTTGAGGTCCAACTTGCGCCGTGTCGCCGTCTATTGCTTGACGCCCTGTAATTATCAAGTCAAATTCCAACTGACGCAATGCCGCTGCAAGCGCATTTGATGTAGCCAAAGTATCGGCGCCGCCGAGTTTTCTGTCGGTCAAAAGAATTGCTCTGTCGGCTCCCATTGCAATAGCCTCGCGCAAAATGTCGTCAGCCTGAGGCAATCCCATTGTTATAACGGTTACATGCGCATTATACCTGTCTTTCAGTTTCAGTGCTTCCTCCAATCCTCCTTTGTCGTCAGGATTCATAATGCTAACTACCCCATCGCGAATAAGCGTTCCCGTTACCGGATTTATTTTTATCTCGGTTGTGTTAGGAACCTGCTTTATGCATACTATTATTTTCATTTTATATTGTTTTATTATTATCTGTTTATTTGGATATTTGGTATTGAGTATTTTAGTAATGCGTATTTATTTTAATAATGATGCTTTAAAATTATGTATTACGCATATAACTGTTACTCAATACTGTTTATACAATTATCATTTCAGCAGCACCGAAGCAATCACCATGCGCTGTACTTCGGAAGTGCCTTCGTATATTTCCGTAATTTTTGCATCACGCATCATTCGTTCTACGGGATATTCGCGCGTATAGCCGTAGCCGCCGTGAAACTGTACGGCTTTTGTTGTAACTTTCATTGCCGTTTCGGCGGCAAAAAGCTTACACATCGCTGCTGCATCCGAATACGGAATATGGCTATCCTTTTTGAATGCGGCATGGCGAACGAGCAGTCGCGATGCCTGAATTTCGGTTTCCAAATCGGCTAATTGAAATTGCGTATTTTGAAATTTGCCGAGAGCTTTCCCGAACTGTTTGCGTTCTTTCACATATTTTACTGTTTCATCCATTGCTCCTTGCGCTATTCCCAATGCCTGCGAAGCAATGCCTATGCGTCCACCATCAAGGGTTTTCATTGCAATGGCAAACCCACCGCCGATTTTTCCTAAAAGATTTTCTTTGGGAATGACGCAATTTTCAAAAATTAATTCGGCAGTTGCAGAACCTCTAATTCCCATTTTCAATTCCTTTTTGCCAAAAGTAAATCCTGGCGTTCCCTTTTCGACAATAAAAGCCGAAATACCTTTCACTCCCTGCGATTTGTCGGTCATGGCAAAAATTACATAAACCTGCGCATAACCCGCATTGGTAATAAAAATCTTGTTTCCGTTAAGAATCCATGTATCACCATCGGCAACAGCAGTTGTTTGCTGAGCCGATGCGTCGGTTCCTGCATTTGGTTCGGTAAGTCCGAAAGCACCGATATATTCTCCCGATGCTAATTTGGGAACATACTTTTGCTTTTGTTCTTCGGTTCCATGCTCCAAAATCGGAGCAAGACACAAGGATGTGTGAGCCGAAACAATAACTCCTGTCGTTGCACAAATGCGCGATAATTCTTCGACAGCAATCGAATACATAATATTGTCGCCGCCTGCACCGTCATACTGTACCGGTACCGGTATTCCCATTATTCCTGTTTTTGCCATTTTTTCGACAGTTTCAATTGGAAAACGTTCCTGTTCGTCAATTTCGGCAGCAAGCGGTTTTACTTCTTTTTCGGCAAAATCGCGTATCATTTGCTGAAAAAGTTTCTGCTGTTTCGTTAAATTAAAATCCATATTTAATTAATAAAATGTTTATTTACGTTTACAGTTTTGACAAAAATACTTTCAATCACGACGACTGTCATAAATATTTTTGTAATAAACCGCCGCAAAGATAATATTTTATAAATAATGTTGATATATTTACCCGTAATTTTTTATCGGTAAGTTAAAATAGTGAATGCAACTGAAATAAAAAAACCTATGTTTGGATAATATTCCTGAAAAACATAGCTTTAATAATTTCAATACAGTGATATTAAGGTTTTTCAAATTAAAATTAACAGAAGATCAAGAAAATTACTTAACTTTGAGGCGACAATAGAAAAGTTTTACAAAAAGTTACATTAGTTACTTGAATCTGCGATGGAAAAATAATATTTTAAAATTTTCCTGAAATTAAAAAAAAACATACCTTTGTATTTTGAAGTACATGAAAATGTATTTATATGTTTAATTAAATTATTAAAATTTGGAACCTCCGAGTTACCTTTTAAGTATCGCATTTTATCCATTAAATTCAGGGCATCTGATTGGTTTTGCTCTTTTGCCTCTATTGATCTTTATATCGGCGCTGGTATCCGGTTCTGAAACAGCTTTCTTTTCACTGTCGCCGCAGGATATTGATAATATTAAAAAAAATAAAAACAAAACTTCCGGCTACCTTAATCATCTGCTCGAAAAGCAGGATTATCTTTTGGCTACTGTTTTGATTTTTAATAATTTTGTAAATATAGCCATAATATTGATTTCAACATATCTTACGCATTCTTTAATTGATTTCGGCGAAAATGTCGTACTCGGATTTATAATCGAAGGAGTTCTCATAACGTTTATTCTTGTTATGTTTTGTGAAGTTATTCCTAAACTTTTGACGGCAAGTCGTCCTGTAAGCTCGTTTAGTTTTGTAGCCAAGCCGCTTGTGATTATGATAAAAATTGCAAAGCCGATGAGTTATGCATTAATGGGAACAACATCGCTGTTAAACAGAAAATTGAACAAGAAAAAATCAAACGTATCAATCGACGACTTGTCGGAAGCCATCGATTTTACCGATAAATCAATAGGCGACAAAAAAATTCTGAAAAGCATTGTAGAACTCACAAATATAGATGCAAAAGATATTATGCGTCCGCGTATCGATGTTTATGCAGTTGATATTGAATCTGATTTTAAAAAACTTCTGACTTTTGTTGTCGATTGCGGATATTCGCGAATACCTGTGTATGAAGAAAATTTTGACCGCATTAAAGGAATTCTTTTTGTAAAAGATTTGTTGCCGTATTTGAACAGGGACGAAAATTTCGAGTGGCAATCGTTGATACGCGAAGTATATTTTGTTCCGGAAAATAAAAAAATGAACGATCTTCTTAAAGAATTTCAGCAAAAAAGTATTCACATGGCGGTAGTTGTCGATGAATACGGAGGAACAAGCGGCATAATTACTCTGGAAGATATTTTGGAAGAAATCGTAGGCGAAATATCCGACGAAAACGACGAAAGTCAAAAACTGTTCACCAAATTAAACAAAAATACCTATTTGTTTGAAGGAAAAACATCTCTAAATGATTTTTGCAAAATAATGAACCTTGATAATGATTATTTTGACGAAATCAACGGAGATGCTGAAACTCTCGCCGGGCTTATTCTTGAAATATGCGGCGAAATACCTTCCGGCGGCAATGAAGTCGAATTCAAGCAATTCGGTTTGAAAATAGAAAACAGTGATGCAAAGCGCATAAAAGAAATTAAGGTTACCGTAAAATCACAAGATGATGGCAGCAATAACGAAAATTAGCATAAAAATTTTTATTGTATCGTTTGCCTGCATTTTAAGCGCAGCATGCCGCAGCAACAGCGAAGTTCCCAAGCCTTACGGATACTTTAGAA
Source organism: Prevotellaceae bacterium (assembly GCA_031267135.1). Taxonomy (GTDB): domain Bacteria; phylum Bacteroidota; class Bacteroidia; order Bacteroidales; family UBA932; genus JAIRKV01. The sequence goes on along the minus strand of JAIRZQ010000069.1, from coordinate 2,741 downwards.
TTACCATGCCCGAAAATACATATCAAAAGATTGGCTTCAATGCAAAACCATACAGTTTTGAATATTCTGCTATTGCAAAAATCGATGAACGAACCGACAAACCCGACCAAAACTGGATAAACATCGTTTACCCTCAACACAATGCAACAATTTATATTACCTATCATAATGTAAAAAACAATCTGGATACCATAATAAACGATTCTCACAATTTTACGTATCGACACACAATAAAAGCAAATGCAATAGATGAAATGACATATTTATTTCCCGAAAAAAAAGTATATGGATTATACGCCGAACTGGAAGGCGATGCTGCATCGCCGATACAGTTTCTGCTTACCGACAGTACTCGAAATTTTTTGAGAGGCTCGTTATATTTTAATGTAGAACCGAACAGCGATTCGGTTGCTCCTGTAGTTGATTTTATACGAAAAGATATAATTCATTTAATGGAAACATTGGAATGGAAAAAATAAAACTGTATTATCATTATACACGACAATAAAACAAAAAAATATGCCTCTCTACAAAAAAGAAGAATTTAAAGACGGCGGAGTACTTGCCGTTTGGCAAATTACAGAAAGTGAAGATGATTTAAAAATCATTGCAGCAACACCTACGGTCGAGCAGGAAAATATTGAGCAAATGACCGCACATCAACGCCGCCTTGAAAGCTATGCTGTACGCGCTCTGCTTGCCGAAATTTTCGACGAGCGCGTTTATATCGGATACGAAGAAGACGACAGCCCGTACATAAAAAATACGCATCACAAGATAAGCATTTCCCATTCGGGCGAGTTTGCATGTATTTATGTTCATCCAAATGCAAATGTAGGTATTGACATTGAATCGCTGTCGCGCAGCTTTGATGCTGTTGAAAAAAAAATACTGTCGGAAGAAGAATACGAATATATAACCGAAAAATATCGACAAACACAATTAGCAATTATTTGGAGCGCCAAAGAATCTATATATAAACTTATGGGCGAACGCAACATCAGCTTTTCAAAGAAAATACAAATAGAAAAATTTATACCTCACGACAGCGAAGGCAAACTGAACGCAATATTTATCGATTCCGAAGCCAACGAACACGAGCTTGAACTTTATTATCAGATTTTCGACGGATATGAAATGGTTTGGGTAGCTATTTAATCGTTATTTAAAAAGTCAATCAAGCGACATTCGTAGCAAAAATGCAATCGCTCATCGTAGCATCTTCATTACGATTGGGCGAGGCAAGAACAAAGTGTAGTTAGAGTAATTATTGTCGGTAAAATGCCCGGATAATGAAAAAAGGCGTTACCTTTGCGACGGAAATAAATTAATGATTGACGGTAAATGAAAAAACAGGGTAAAAACAGTCAACTGCAAATTCGCAACAGCACCGCCGAATTTTTAACTTTTGCCTATCAATCGCAAGGCAATGGAGTAGAGGTCAGGGTGCAGGATGGTACAATTTGGCTGTCGCAAAAAAATATGGGATTACTGTTCGATACTTCTGCCGATAATATTGGCTTGCATCTTAAAAATATTTATGCCGAAGGCGAACTGGACGAAATTTCAACTACCGGGGATTTCTCGGCAGTTCAACGGGAAGGCAGTCGCGAAGTCTGCAGAACTGTTAAGCACTACAACCTTGACGCCATTATCGCTGTTGGCTACCGCGTCAATTCCAAACGGGCAACGGCTTTCCGGCAGTGGGCAACGGCTGTTTTGCGCGATTTCACATTACGGGGATATATTATTGACCGGAAGCGAATGGAAAACGGCGCCTTCCTCGGCGAGGATTATTTTGAACGGCTTTTGGAAGAAATCCGCGAGATTCGGCTGTCGGAACGGCGGTTCTATCAGAAAATTACCGATATTTATTCTACCGCAATGGATTACAGTCCCGAATCGCCCACGACAAGAACGTTTTTTGCAAAAGTTCAGAACAAAATGCACTATGCCGTACATAGGCACACCGCTGCCGAACTGATACACGGCCGGGCCGACCACAAAAAAGAAAACATGGGGCTGACCTCATGGGAAAAATCGCCCGGCGGAAAAATTCTGAAAATGGATGTGTCCATAGCAAAAAACTACCTGACAGAAAGCGAACTGGAATCGCTCGGACGTATAGTGAACGGTTACCTGGACTTTGCCGAAGAGTATGCAAAACGGCATATCCCGCTCACGATGAGTGACTGGGCAAAACATTTGGATTTGATTTTGCAGGCAAACGGGAAAGATTTACTGCAAAATGCGGGCGAAATTACCGCAGCCATTGCCAAACAACATGCTGAAAACGAATTTGAAAAATACCGCCCCGTTCAAGACCGTCTTTTTGAATCGGATTTTGACAGGGAAATAAAACGAATTACAGAAAATAAATGAGTGTCCTGCAGGACGTGAAAAACCGGAAGCTGTTGCGCTAAAACTTTACGACACGCAAATTATTGAAATTGACATAAACGTGGATTTTTTTGTAATTTTGCGCCATGTATCATTACAATGAATATAATCCAGACATACAATTGACCCATTGGGTAGAAACCTATTGGGTAGCAAGTGGTTTTATAAACAGCGAAGATGTTACGAAAATTCTTCCGGACGGTTGCGTTGATATTATTTTCATGTTTGATAGAACAAAAGGAAGTTTTCATGTCAGTATTGTTGGCACGATGACAACATTTTTTGAAATAGATTACCAGTCCGTGCAAATGTTCGGTATCCGCTTCAAGCCTGCCGGAATT
>JAIRZQ010000129.1 GCA_031267135.1 Prevotellaceae bacterium | reverse complement strand
TTCAGGTTGGCATCTTTGATTTTTTTCGTGGGATTTTCTTCCATATATCTCAGCAACCGCTGAATATCCGCAGGCGGACTCCCTGCCTTTTCCAACGGTTTGCACACCTTGCACGGTCGGTAACCGTTCTTCATCGCCTCTGCCGCAGAGGGACAAAATTCGACATTTTCCAGCTTTGGCCTGGCAGGACAGGTCGGACGACAAAAAATCCCCGTCGTCTTCACGCCAACAACGAACACTCCTTCGAAAGAAGGGTCTCTTTCAAGAAATGCCCTGTAAAAAATTTCTCTTTCTGTTTCCATATTCTTATTTTTTTAATGAATAATCTTTCATTCCTTCCACCGCTCCGCCTGCAACCGCCCACAAATATAAACTTGCTACAGAGGCATATGGCGTGTAGCGTTTCCAGTACCTGTTAAATGTTGCCTTGTCGATTTCGCGATGGTGATACAGCATCCGCAATCCCCGTTGAATAGCCAAGTCGCCATAACTTAACACATTGGGACGTTGCATGGAAAATATCATCAGCATTTCTGCCGTCCAAACGCCAATTCCATCCAATTCGGAAAGTTTGAGGCGAACTTCTTCGTCAGACATCGAACGAAGCGCATTAATATCAAATTCACCTGTTACAATTTTTCTTGCGGCTGATTTGATATACGCGGCTTTTTTGAACGTGATGCCGAACTGCTGTAATGTTTCCAACGGCAAGCTGTCAATAATTTCAGGAGATATTTCACCAAGCTCCTTTGACATCCGTTCCCAAACAGTTTGGTGTGCTTTGGTCGAAATCTGCTGACCAACGATAGAGTGTACAAGGGCGGGAAAAAGGTCGGGAATGACCGGTCTTTGTATCATGCCTACCCGATCGATAACTTCCGCTAACTTCATATCGACTTTTTTCAGGTGCGCAATTTCTTTTTCTCCATATTGAAAATAAACAGCCATATTTTTATCGAAACAAATTATTAGAATTTTGCGGCAAAATTACAACTTTATCCATTTGTGTGCAACTGTTGCGCTGCCTTATGTAGGCTGACTCAGTCCGCACAGCATACGCATTGCGGTAGTTTTTCCTGCGCCGTTTGCGCCGAGAAAACCGAAAATTTCACCTTTCCCAACACCAGACGTTATGTTATTCACGGCAACAAAATCGCCGAAACGCTTGCTTAGATTTTCTACTTTGATTACCATACTTTTACCTTTCTGATTTATCATTTTGATTTAATATTCTGTTTAAATTCGGGGTAAAAAAATGCACCCTGCAAATGTATTCGCTTGTGCGGCTTTCGTTAGCCGTATTCGGATAGTTTTTAATTATTTTCTCAGATTGTGAAAATTTTTAAAATGTACAGTTACTAAATTATTCAATCTTCGTCCTCTGATTTGTTCCCAATAGCGGCCGTATTTGCGTGATATTCCTTTGCTATTGCAATGGCGCGTTGCAATTTCTCGCTCAATAATTTTTTATCGGGCAATTGCGTATAATACTGCGCTACTCTAATGTTATTATCATCAAGCATCAGGTATTCAATATGTTCAGTATTACCTTCCGAACAAAGAATTAATCCTATGGGTGATTCTTCGCCCTCTACTCGCTCATTTTTATTGAGATACCTTAAATACAGCAGCATCTGTCCCTCGTGTTCGGGTTTAAACTTGCCTAACTTTAAATCAATGGCTACTAAACGGTGTAATCTCCTGTGATAGAACAGTAAATCAATATAGTAATCGGTAGAATCAACCGTTATTCGTTTTTGTCTGTCTAAGAACGCAAAATCAGTACCCAATTCTTTAATAAATGATTGTATTTGAATTAAAATAGCATCTTCCAAGTCCCTTTCGTTATATACATCGGTCAATCCGAGCATATCCAAAAAATAATCGCTACGAAAAACAATGTCCGGCGTAAGTGCATTCGTTTGTCTTATTTTTGCAAGTTCCTGTTTAATAACTTCTTCCGGCTTTTTGCTCAATGCTGTTAATTCATAAAGTTGGCTGTCTATTTTTTCATTCAATGTTCGAGTATCCCAACGTTCTAATCGACACATTTCCATATAAAACGACCGCTTTAATTCATCATCAATGCTCATCAGCGACCGCAAATGTGTCCAATTTAATTGGGTACTCACTGCGTACCTAATCTCGTCTTCGGAAAAAAGGTACGCACTGCGTACACAATGTTTCAGTTTTTCATATCCCCAACCTTTCCCATATTTTTCTACAAGTGCAACTGCAAGATTTTTAATGACTTGTTTTCCGTATTCGGCTCTTTTATTGTACAAAACATCTTCTTTGATACGCTTACCTATCTGCCAATGCAATATACAGGCTTCGGCATTTATTGTCGTAGCCAATCGTTGACGAGTATCCTCTATCAAAAAGCAAACATCTTTATAAAGTTTGTTCTCGATTTGTTGCTCCGGCAAAGCATCTGTTTTTTCGATATTTTTATTCATTTTATATTCTGTTTTTGAATGTACTAACATAAAACTATGATTGCAAAATTACAAAAATATTTTGAAGTTCAATTTTTCTTTTGTATCCATTGTTAATTGTTAATTCTGAGATGTCTTTTATCCATGACTGGAAGGCCTGCTCAAATTCATCCGGGTCTAACGCACTGAAAAACCGGTTGAAGGTGTCGTGTGAGGGGATACCGTTGGGTAATTGCAGATATTGTCTTAGCCACGATTCTTTGGACTTGCCGTAGTTTTCAATATCATTCCACGTTTCTGCTCCACAAATTACTGCTGCTATCGTAAGGAAATTTATTAACAACAAAAATACAGCGTCTCACACTGTTTCTTTTTATGCTCATCCTTTAAATTTGCGTTATTCTGAGCACCTGTTGTATTGCATTTTACTTCGTCGGCGCTGTGCCGAAAGTTTCCTTGTAAACTCTGGAAAAATGCGACAGGTTTTTAAACCCAACCTCAAAACAGACCTCCGATACCTTCCTGTTCTCATTTTTGATTTTCATTTGAGCAATTTCGAGACGCTTTTGTATCAGCCATTTTCGGGGAGACAGATTGCTTATCTTCTTGAAATCGCGCTTGAAAGCAGCAAGACTTCTGCCGGTAAAGTTTGCCATGTCTTCCGCTGAAAGGTCGTACATGTAGTTTTCGTTGAGATAGTCGAGGATGTCTATTTTCCACGGCGCGGAAAAGTCGAACAGGGCAGAATAGAAACAGTCATCGGTATTGAGCAGCACACGTATTCCTTCTATCAATTTGCTGTTTATCAGTTCATCTCCT
>JAIRZQ010000097.1 GCA_031267135.1 Prevotellaceae bacterium | reverse complement strand
TGGATTCCAATTTGCTCGCTCGACCGATTTTCAAAATGTTGCCTCACGAGCCGCCATTTAAACTAGTGATGGATAGAACAAGCTGGAAGTTCGGTCAAACCAATATTAACGTGCTGACGTTGGCCATCGCGTATGACGGCGTCGCCTTCCCGATCCTGATCTCGATGCTCGACAAACGTGGTAATTCGTATACCCGTGAACGCATTGATATGATTGACAGGTACGTGAAACTATTTGGTGAAGAAACAATTAACTGTTTGCTTGCCGATCGTGAATTTATCGGTAAACACTGGATTAACTGGTTAAACACGAATGGCATCCGGTGCTACATTCGCGTCCGCGAGAATTTTTGGGTGGAAAATCCCAAAAACGACAAACGCTTCAAGGCATTTTGGGCGTTTAACGACCTCAAACGCGGCGAGAGTAGGGTTTTATACCCGATTTACCGTGTCAACGGGCAACATTGCTATCTTTTGGCCTCGAAAATCATACATGACAAAACGCCTGAATTGTAAATAATTATCTCGTTCAACAAGCCTGAAAACGCGCTGCAACGTTATAAAGATCGCTGGCAGGTGGAAACCGCGTTCAGGGCTTTAAAATCAAGCGGGTTCAACATTGAAGACACGCATTTAACCGATTTAGGTCGTGTCGAAAAATTATTCTCCATCGTTACGCTAGCATTTGCCTGGGCGTATGTAGTGGGAGTGTTTGCCAACGAAAACAGCGGGACCATCAAAATTCTCAAACATGGAAAACGGGCGAAAAGTCTCTTCAAGTATGGGTTAGAACTTATTGCAACAGCTTTGTTTAACCCAATGAATAAAACTGAGATAGATGTCTTTAAATTTTTGTCATGTACTTAGAAACTTGAGTATTAATGACGACAATATTAAATTTTTTCAAATCAAAATTAACAGGAGACATAGAAAATTACTTAACTTTTTTGATGCGCCAATAGACAGGTTTTATAAAAAAATTGCATTTTATACTTGAATATGTGCGCCGCCAAAATCCGCATTTTTTGAGTTTCGCAATTTGATTTTTTTGCTACCTTTGCGTGTAAAATAATTTTGAATATTAATATAAAAAAACAGGAATTAAAATAATGAAAAATTCGGAAGAAACGATTGGCAATTTAATTGACAAACAGGGCGTGAGTTTTATAAGTTCCGTTGATGAAAACGGTTATCCCAATACAAAAGCGATGCTGCCGCCTGTTAAGCGGGAAGGCATAAAAACATTTTACTGGCACACGAACAGCCCTTCGATGAGAATAAAGCATTACAGGCAAAATCCAAAAGCTTGTATCTATTTTTGTGACAAAAGGTTTTTTCGAGGAATAATGCTGACAGGAACGATGGAGGTATTGGATAGTGCAGAGCTTAAGAAAGAATTGTGGAAAGATGAATTTTCAATATACTACACGGGCGGAATTGATGGTGACGATTTTATAATAATAAAATTCACGGCAAAAACAGGAAGATATTACAGCAATTTTCATTCGGAAGATTTTGAGATAGAATGAAAATCCGTTGGCGACGTTTCAATCGTTCATTCAGATACATTTCTGATGATCCTTTTGCAATCTCAATAATCGGTAATAAATAGTTGCTTTATGGGCATATTGAAAACTCACTTAAAGAATAATCGAAAATAATTCAAAAATATGCTTTACCTTTGTTCAAAAAATAATGAAAGCATCAAAAGCAATATTAATATTAGCGGTTTTATTTATCGCAATTTCTGCCAAATCGCAATCGGAACAGGTTATTGATACGATAAAAACAAATCTTAATCAATTCGAAGCGCAAGAAAAAATTGATATAAATACAAATTCCGAAATCATAAAACATATTTACCCGGCAAAACTTTTTCCTGTAAGTAAAACCTATTTAAATCACAGATACAACAATGATTATCAATATTTTTCAAGGTCATTTGAACTTCCAAAATACGATTATCAACTTGAATCATACATTGCCCGAACAACTCCAAATCCACTGGCAGTACAGACTCCGCTGACATACGATTTCAATCACGGCGGTTATATTGGACTTTCGCAAAACAGTTTTCTTGCAGCTTTTCAAAGTCGTAAAACGTACATGCTCATAGGCACAGTAGAAAATGTCGGAAGCGCATATACATACGCCGCAGGTCGGATGCAATTTACAACTGTCGTTTCTATTGATAAATATCGCGAAAACGACAGGTCAAAATACGATGCAAACATTAATGCCGAATTTAATTATCTGCTTTCAGACAAAATATTGCTGAACGTATTTGGAATGTATTCGATAGACAAAAATAAAAACTTGTTGTCGCGAGGAATGTACGGTGGACGCCCGCAAACCTATTACGGCAGTAATATAAATTTTGCAGTTACCGATAATTTTTATATAAAAACAGGCTTTTACGGAACAAATTATTCAATCAACAGAATCCGTAATAATGATTTTGGCTTCAACGGAGATATAGGCTTATGGGTTACCGACAGAATAAAAGTTGCAGCAATGGGACAATACTCATTGAGAAACAGTTATGGCGAAATGTCGCAAGGAATGGGAATGTATCCGCAGACTTATTACGGCGGATATTTGGAATTTAAGATTAATGAGAATTTTGGAGTTCGCGGCGGCGCATTGCAGCAGTTCGATATTCGCAAAGGCAAATGGGTTACTGTTCCCTATTTTGAATTTGTAAAATATTGATAAACTGTTAGCAAAGAATATTCATAAAAAAGCGAACACTGCCGAATTTCAGGAGTGTTCGTTTTTATCATTACAATAACAAAGCCTAAGCTTGCGGGACTACGGAAACATACGATTTGTTGTTGCGTTTACGGCGAAAAACAACAGTTCCGTCAATTAAGGCATAAAGAGTATGGTCTTTGCCTATGCCTACATTCTCGCCCGGATTGTGAATTGTTCCGCGTTGACGAACTAAAATATTTCCTGCAGTTGCAAGTTGCCCGCCAAATAATTTTACGCCTAATCGTTTACTGTGTGATTCACGTCCGTTTTTTGAACTACCTACACCTTTTTTATGTGCCATCTTTATAAATTTTTATTGTTTCTAAATCAAAATTAATCAAACATTAAACAGCTTCAGCATTAGTTTCGGATTCATTTGTCGATGATTTTTTCCCGCCTTTTTTTTCTGTGATACCGTTTATTTCTTCAATTTGAATTTGCGTAAACTGTTGACGATGTCCGTTTTTAACAGCATAGCCTTTTCTTCTCTTTTTCTTAAAAACAATAACCTTGTCGCCTTTAAGATGTTTGAGAATTTTTGCGCTAATTGAGGCATCTTCTACCGTAGGTGTGCCGATTTTTACCTGTCCGTCATTATCAGTCAGCAGAATTTTATCGAAACTTACGGAGTCGCCTTCGGCGCCTTCGAGACGGTGAACAAACAGTTTCTGATCTTTTTCAACCTTAAATTGTTGACCTGCTATTTCTACTATTACGTACATTAATCTTTATTTTATAGTATTGAATATCTTTACTTTAATCTTTACATTATGGATTTTCGGACTGCAAAGATAGCAAAATTATTTTACTGACAACCATTTTATGAGAATATTTTATAAAAAATCGGCAGAAAAAATCGGCAGAAAAAATCTATCATATATCCAAATTTAGTCATAAATTCATTTTTACGGTGTTAATAACTTGCCTTTTCATACAATTTTTGTATTATCCGTAAAGAAAAATTGTACAGTTTGCGGTAAAAATCATAAATTATTATCTTTGCACTGTAAAATATTGATTATGGAAAATAAAATTACAGCATTATTCAAAATAAAATATCCGATAATTCAGGGAGGAATGGTTTGGTGCAGCGGCTGGCGGCTGGTATCGGCAGTGAGCAATGCCGGAGGTTTGGGCTTAATTGGCGCAGGTTCAATGTATCCCGATGTATTGCGCGAGCATATACAAAAAACGAAACAGGCAACAGACAAACCTTTCGGCATAAATGTTCCGTTGCTTTATCCCAATATGGATGAATTGATGAAAATCATTGTTGATGAGGAAGTGAAAATAGTTTTTACATCAGCGGGAAATCCTAAAATATGGACAAAATTTTTGAAAGATAAAGGTATCACGGTTGCTCATGTGGTATCAAGTTCGAAATTTGCAAAAAAATGCGAAGACGCAGGAGCAGATGCTGTTGTAGCCGAAGGTTTTGAAGCAGGAGGACACAACGGGCGCGAAGAAACGGCAACATTTGCGCTTATTCCGCAGGTACGCAGTGCAATATCGCTGCCGCTGATTGCTGCCGGAGGAATTGCAACGGGAAATGCCATGCTTGCGGCAATGGCTCTCGGAGCCGACGGAGTGCAGATAGGAACACGATTTGCAATGAGCAGTGAAAGCTCTGCAAGCGATGAATTTAAAAATCTGTGCTGTTCCCTCAATGAAGGCGATACAATGCTTTGTCTGAAAAAAATATCTCCCACGCGAATGATAAAAAACAAATTTTACAGCAGCATCGAAGAAGCCGAAGCTCGCGGAGCAAGTGCCGACGAACTGAAAGAAATTCTTGGTCGTGCGCGCTCGAAAAAAGGAATATTCGAAGGCGACATGAACGAAGGCGAACTGGAGATAGGACAAATAGCATCGCATCTTAAAAAGATAATTCCCGCAAGCGAAATCATTGATGAAATAGTAAGCGAATTTAACAAAACAGCAAATGCTATGGCAGGAATCAGGCTGTAAATACCAAAATTACAGCGCAAATAACTGTCAACTGCCTGCAATAACGTCTACCGATTTCGCCTGAAAACATTTAAAAACATCCGATTTTGTACATCATTAAAAAAAATTAACGGTTAATTATTTTAATGTTATTATTATTATTGTACCTTTGCCGCCCCAAAAAAATGGATATGAAACATTTTGACTTAATGATTAAGACGTTTATCATAACAATTTTATCTGTTTTTTCAATATATGGATTTGCGCAGGAAAAACAAACCGATAAAACAGCTATATCTGTTATAGGTACAGGCGATATAATGCTCGGGTCGAATTATCCTTCAAATGCAAATCTGCCTGTTAATGATGGTAGTGAATTGATGGTAAATGTTAAAGATATTTTGAAGGATGCCGATGTAACTTTCGGAAATCTTGAAGGCTGTTTTCTCGACAGAGGAGGATATAAGAAATCGTGTAAAAGCAGATGCTATTATTTCAGAATGCCCGACAGATATGTAAATTATCTTGTAGATGCAGGTTATGATTTAATAAATATTGCCAATAATCACATGGGCGATTTTGGCGCTCCGGGACGAATAAATACTGTGAAAGTTTTACGCGAGGCAGGGTTAAATTATGCAGGACTGGAAAATATTTGCGAAACCGCTGTATTTGAAAAGGATGGAATTAAGTATGGTTTTTGCGGTTTTGCACCAAATTCGGGAACAGTAAAAATTACCAATATCAATAATGCAAAAACGATAATAAGCCGCCTGAAATCGGAATGTGATATTGTTATAGTTTCTTTTCACGGAGGAGCGGAAGGAAAGTCCAATAACAGAGTAACTCGAAAAACCGAAACGTTTTATGGCGAAAATCGAGGTAATGTTTATGAGTTTGCACATGCCGCAGTTGATGCCGGCGCAGATATTGTTTTTGGACATGGCCCGCACGTTGTACGCGCAGCAGAACTGTACAACGACAGATTTATCATTTACAGCATGGGCAATTTCTGTACGGCGGGCAGTTTTGATATAAGCGGCATCAGCGGTTATGCTCCGGCTGTTAAGGTATTTGTTGATAAAGAAGGGAAATTTGTAAAGGGACAGATATTTTCGTTTCTTCAAAATGATAAAACAGGTCCCGTACCGGATCAAAACAACAGCGCGGCAAAAGAGATAAAACGCCTTACCGAATTGGATTTTCCGCAAACCGGTTTGATTATCTCAAGCGAAGGCAACATAGAACGTAAAAACAATATGCTTGCCGAAACTCTCGACAGTTTGCAGGATTCTTTATTGGTAAATACGTCCGACTGCGTTTTGCCTGTACAGAATATTATTGATTTTTCCAAACAGTTTTTAGGCGTTCCGTACCGTTTAGGTTCAAAAGGCGTTAAATCATTTGACTGTTCCGGATTCACGGCATTTGTTTTTGGCAGTTTCGGTTATGATATAGGCGCAAACTGTATATCTCAAATACAGCAAGGCATAAAAGTTGTAAGAGAAGAATTGCAAAGCGGAGATCTTGTGTTTTTCAAAGGACGCAACGATAAATCAGGCAGAGTAGGTCATGTTGGAATTGTTGTATCGAACGATGAAGATGGAAATATAAAATTTATTCACGCATGCAATCGCGGAGTTATAATTGACGAACTCGATAAATCACCATACTATAAACGCCGATATATAACAGGATTACGCATTTTGACCGAATCGTGAAAGATTTCAAAACTTGCCTTTGAAATCATTGTATTTATTACAAAAGCTGATATATTCATCAAAAATAATATAATATTTTAAATATTAAAAATACATTGACGGGTTTTTGAAATATTAAAAAAGCCTCTTTATTCGAGGCTTTCGTTTTCTTCCGTCATGGCTTCGGTTTCTGCCTGCCATCGATCAAATATGGTTTTTGTTGTTTGGGCAATTCGCTGTTTTTCTTCCGGTGATAATTTCTCAAACTCCTTCCGCTGCTCTGCTATTATATTCGCCCACTCATTAATATTTTTACCTCCTACATTCATATTTCTGTCATTTCTATCCAAATAGTTACCGCCTTTATCGGCTTTCTGATCAATGATTCTGAATTTTGAATTTTGAATTTTTGTCAAATAATTCTCTTTTTGATTGTACGGTGCAAAGATACCATTTAATTCCGAAATATTGGAATATCTGCCCATTTTTGCTGTTTATTTCAAAAATAACCTGTATTTCTGTCTTTTTCATACTGACTGATAAAGAACCATTAAAAGGGACATCGCTGAATATGTTATAAATTTCTTAAAATCCTGCATCATTCAAAAAAGTTATACCTTTACAAATCAAAACCGGATACACGATGGAAATAAATAGAGTTTATAAAACAGACTGTTTGCTTGGCTTCAAAAATATTAATGACGAATCGATAGATTTAATTTTTACCGATCCGCCTTACTATCAAAATCGTGCGCAAAATATAACTAATCTGAAAAATCACAGGGATGTTATTACAGAATTTAAATTTGATGGTTATGCTTCGGAAGATAAATATTTGCAGTTTATCGAAAAAGTTTTGCGCGAGTGCTACAGAGTTGCAAAAAACGGAGCAAGCGGTTATTTGTGGTGCGGCGACGATTTTGTTTCGTACATCAATCGTATTATGGAAAAAGCCGGATTTCAGTTTCGCAAGGTTATTCACTGGCACAAAACAAATCCGTTTCCTGCAATTCATACGCGAAAAATGTTTGCAAACAGCATGGAACTGCTTGTTCATTTTTCAAAAGGAACGCCTAAAACATGGAATCATAAACAGGTAAACGAAATGCACAATTTTATTGAAGCGCCGATTTGCACCGGAAAAGAGCGCAAAAAACATCAAACGCAAAAACCGCTTAAAGTATGCATTCCGTTTATCGAAATAAGCAGCAATGCAGGCGATTTGATTCTCGATCCGTTTATGGGTTCCGGCACAACTGCCGTTGCAGCGCTTGCGACAGGCAGAAATTTCACAGGCTTTGAAATCGACGACGATTACTGTAAAATTATCAACGAACGGTTTACCGAGTTTCTGTTGCAAAATCCGAACTTCAAAGGCGAAAAACCGGAAATAAAATGAAAAAACATATTTAGTCGTTCCTTAAAAAGTATATTTTTCAGAGATAAAAGATAATAAAGATGTTTTTCCTGTTAATTTGCCTTGACACAAAAGTAACCAAAAGGTCAAGAGCAGCCGACGCTATACGGTAACTCCGATTTACGACTGTGACTTGTGGGAACGCCGCCTGCTCAACGTTCTATTAATTTTTCTGCATGTTGATTAGTTGAAAAATTTATCGACATGCGAGCGCAAAATTTGATTGGCAAATAAAACCGGCATAGACTTCGCAGGCGGGGAACCCGCTCGGCGCAGACGGCGTTAAAACGAAATTCCGTCAAGCGAAGCGAGACATTAATTCCGTTAACCGTTGAGCCGTTAGCGGGTCGCCGAGAAGTATAAGCCTTGACTTTTTGGTTACTTTTGCGTTAAGGCAAAAGTAACAGAAAGAGAAAAATATTATTTATTTTGCAAAGTTTTATGTCTGTATTGATTAAAACCCTGCAATTTTTCCCTCTGATTTTCATTCATAA
>JAIRZQ010000096.1 GCA_031267135.1 Prevotellaceae bacterium | reverse complement strand
TTGAGCCGTTAGCGGGTCGCCGAGAAGTATAAGCCTTGACTTTTTGGTTACTTTTGTGTCAAGACAAATTAACAGAAAAAATATTTTTATTATCATTTTTCTCTGAAAAATATACTTTTTAAGGAAAGACTATATAATTTTAAGACAGGCAGTTTTTGTCATTAGAAAATATGGTATAAAAGCATTTAATGAAATTTTCCGCAATGTGGATATCCTGAAAACAGTTATTTGAAAGTTTTCCACAATGCAGACAGTTTGCAGACCGTAGTCGGTAATATTTTCACAATGCGGATTGCATGCAGATAAATGATGAGAAAGTTTTCAGGATGCGGATGCATTGCGGATGACGGTTATACCGGGTTTCACATTGTGGATGAGATGCTGACGGCAGCAGGGAAGGATTTAACATTGTGGAAAAGCTGAAAATTGATTAATATATTTCTAAAATAAATCGGATGTCAGCATCATCTGTCAAAATCTCTCCGTCATGAAAATCAATGTAACTTTTGCTGTCCGGCGTATCCCTGAATTTGTTAATAAAAAATTACAACTGAAAGCTAATGAATAAACATGCATGATTTATTGCTCATGCAAATTAAAATCGCGCAAAAATTCGGCATTACTTTTGTCCGTTACACTGTAACAATTTTTAAAACATATTGACATGCACAATGCACATTTCGTTTTTTTTATTTGTAATTGAATTGTATCTTTGCAAATTAATTTTTATGATTTTATGCACAGTAAAAAACGCATCGGTTTATTTTTCGGTTCTTTTAATCCCATACATATCGGTCATTTGGCGATAGCAAATTATGCTGTTGCTTTCGGCGATTTTGCCGAAGTCTGGTTTGTCGTAAGTCCGCAAAATCCGCTAAAATGCAAAAGTTCGCTTGCCGGTGAAGAACATCGCATTGCAATGGCGCAGATTGCCGTTAGAAACCTGGATTTACCAATAAGCGTTTGCGATATCGAAATGCGGCTGCCTCGACCGTCATACACGGTTAATACGCTTGATGCGCTTGTAGGCGGAAATTCCGATTGCGAATTTTGCGTGATAATGGGCGCCGACAGCCTCCACGGCATCGAACAATGGCGCGAATATCAAAAAATCATGTCTGATTACACGGTTTATGTTTATCCGCGGCTGGGATACGATACAAAAACGTTGTGCAATAAATATGAAGCCGAACTTTGTGATGCGCCGATAATTGAAATCTCATCAACATTTATTCGCAAAAGCATAAGCAAAGGCAAAAACATGAACGCCTTTATTTCGCCTGCGCTCGGCAAATATATCACGGAAAACGGATTATACAAAAATGAAAAAATCGAAACAGTATGAATTATAAACAGGAAAAACGACTGCGAATATTTGTAACAAACGACGACAGCATTAACTCTAAGGGAATAGCGGCTCTCATCGAAATGGTACAGCCTTACGGCGATGTTTATGTGCTTGCGCCGTTTGCGGTAAATTCGGGAATGTCGCAGGCGGTAACCATAAATACTCCCGTAAGGATGAAAAAAATACGCGAAGAAGAAAACATCAAAATATATGCCTGCACAGGTACGCCTACAGATTGTGTGAAACTTGCATTTTCGCATATATTGCCCGATAAAAAAGCCGACCTTTTGGTTTCGGGAATTAATCACGGTTCAAATTCGTCGGCGAGCGTATTATATTCGGGAACACTTGCAGCAACAACCGAAGGAATAATGTATAAAACGCCGTCAATAGGATTTTCGCTGTGCGACTACATGCCTGATGCCGATTTTTCTGCCTGCATTCCGATTGGTCGAAAAATTATTGACAGTGTATTGAACAGGAATTTTGGAATCAACAGTTATCTTAATGTCAATTTTCCAAAACTTTCGATGCAGGAAATAAAAGGCATAAAGATTTGCCGTCAGGCAAAAGGCGTATGGCGCGAAGAATTTGAAAGGCGAACCGACCCTCGAGGCATTGATTACTACTGGCTCACAGGCGACTATGTAAACGAAGAGCCTCATGCCGGCGATACCGATGAGTCGTGGCTGGCAAAAGGCTATGTAACAATAGTTCCGCAAACTTTGGACATGACAAGTTACGATGATATAGATAAAATAAAAAAATGGAATTTGTAAAAATATACAGTCATGCAAAAAAAATATGATAAATTATTGATAGGATTGATGGTCGGATTACTGCTTCCGCTTGCTGTTTTTGCGATTGCAATGTATTTAAGATATAGCAATTCGCCGCAAATTCAATATCTCGGACTTAGATATCTCATAACTTTTGCGCCGAAAATATTAAGCCTTTCGCTGTGTTCAAACCTTTTGCCATTCTACATTTTCCTGCAAACAAATCGAATGTTGTCGGTGAAAGGAGTTTTAACAGCTACATTCAGTTTGGCATTATTTGTGCTTATATTGTTTATTATGTATAATTAGATGATTTAATATGAAAAATTTTAAAAAATTATTTGTTCTTACCTTGTGCGCAATGACGGTTTTTCATTGTCTGTCACAAACAGACAAATCAAAAATGACGCCTCGCGATGTTCTGGCAGAATGTTATTCGGCTTGTTCAACTTTTAATTACGATGCGGTAAAAGAATGTCTTTCGCAACGAAATATTGCTTATGTGGATGTGGCGAAACAGAAATTTGAAAACTCTGACATGAAATTGCAAAAAAATCTTGTCGCCGCTACAATGCAAACAGCCAAATACGATATTATGGAAGAAAATATATCAAAAACCGAACAGACGGCAACGCTTAAAGTAAAAGTATCGCTTTTAGAACAGACATTCACTGCCGATATTGCATTTGTGATTGAAAACGGTAAATGGAAAATTGATAACGTGCCGAATGCACGGGATATTCCAAATCAGATACCACTACTGCAAGCGTTTATTAAATAATTGTTTCTTGCAAACAGGGCTTGTTATAAGAAAAATATCATTTGTTAATTTGTACCAACAGGAAAAAACAATAGAGTTTATATTGAATAAATATATAAAACGTTCTGTTTTTATTATTAAACTTATAATCAATCCTCTCAATAATATACGGTATTACTTTTTTGACATGCTGTAAGCAAATCCTATGTTGATAAATCCGCCTGTTGGCTGCGAAACGCTGATATATTCCTTATAGTTGTCCGGATTGTATATCCGGCTTGCCATTGACACGGAAATACCGCTGCGTACCGTTAAACGAAACTGTTTGCCGACCGTGCGCTCGTAAACAAATTCAGGCGTCATGACGCTTTTGCTGTAGCGGTAAACTTTTGATAATGATTCTTTTTCGGGATGAACATAAAAATGGTCGCCATCAATAGACATGCCCACGGACAGGCGATTCTTCTCATTGAACGTATATTTCAAATGAACCCGGGGCATCATCAAGTCCAGCGCCCATTTGTCGCTAAATTTTTGCCGGAAGGTAAAAACAGGAAAAACGGGAATGGAGGAAGATGTATGAATCAAGCCAAGTACACCGATTCCAATTGACGTTAAACGGGTTTGTTTTACCTGCATTACGGCGATAATCATCCCCGAAAACCATTCTATTCCATATTCGGAACCTTCCATTACCATATTAGCATTTCCCAGTACCTGTTTACCGAACAGCTTCGTTTGGAAATTTCCGTTCATCGAAATGCCCCATGTGTGATGAGTTCCGTTCATGTCCATAACCGGACTTTCCGGCAACATTTCTTCCCGACTGAATTTCAAATGATAATTGGCATAATACGGACTGACAGACAAGGTGGCGAATTTTGCCCTTAATACGGGAATATTCAATGCCATTCTGACTTTTGCAGCATCCCGGATTGTCCCTTTCTCGTAAACATTGCCGTCGCGTGGCTTGAGTTTATAGTCCGCGTTTAATTCTGTCCCGAACTGTACCCTCAAAGTCATCGAAGACAATGCTTTGTCCACACGGTTTGTCTCTTTTGATGATAAGGTATCGGCTGTTTCCTGTGCATATAATTTTGGGAAAGGTAATGGATTTAGCACGACAATAAAGACGAGCACGAAACATTTTATATATAACCGGTTATCGCTTTTGACATTTTTCCAGATGTGAATCATTTTAACATACTTATTTTTGCGTGCAAAAGTAGGTGGATTACAAACGTTACGAAAGGTCATATAGTTCACAATATTGAACTATTAGTCGAAATTTACCTTACTGTTCGATAAATTGACTATTTTCGCAAAAAAACTGTTTATATGAAAGTGAAAATGATTGATACCTGTTCCCGATTAGCGCATTTAGCGGAAGATATGCGGATAGGAAATGATTTTATCTTGCTGGATAGCAGCGTTCCGGACAAATCCGCTTTCAATTGCCCGTATAAGCTGGATGTGCTTGTTGGCAGTCTTATTGTCAGGGGAAGCGTGAAAGGGCTGATTAATCTGGACGAATATCAAATTTCAGCCCCCTGTTTAATCACTGTTCTCCCGGGGCAAATATTGCAGCTTGTGGATTACAGCGACGATTTTTCAGTGGTGCACGTCATCTATTCAAAAGAGTTTATCAATACGCTGTCCAAGTTTTTCAATGAAAAATTCATTTATCATCTTGATTTCCACAATAACCCTGTTCTCGAATTAACCGGTGAAGAATCGGACTCTTTTGCAAATTATTATTCAAAGGTAAGGAAAGCCCTGTCTGATTTGGATAATCCTTACCGGACGGAAGTAATCACGCACATAACCATGCTTTTTTTCTATGAGGTATCTTACCGCTACCACCAAACATCCGAAAGAAAGCCGAAGACAAGCCGGGAACGTTTGGTTGACAACTTTTTGAATCTGGTGCAGGCAAACCACGCCGAACACCGCCTGCTGGATTTTTATGCGGACAAATTATGTATTACGCCCAAATATCTTACCACGCTTGTAAAAAAGCAAACAGGAACTTCGGCGACGGACTGGATTGAAAAATATGTCATTTTAGAAGCAAAAGCAATGCTCAAGTCAACGAATCTCACTATCCAGCAGATAAGCGAAGAACTGAATTTCTCATCGCAAACTTTCTTCGGTAAATTTTTCCGGCGGCTTGCAGGTGTTTCTCCTTCCGATTACAGGAAAAATGGTTGAAAAACAGGAAACGGCACAGGTTTAAAGGTTTTCACAGATAGCCTGCATTCATCTTTTCACTCCGGTGTATATTTTTGGATAATGATGCCGAAATATTCAGGATTCTTGACTAAAAATATCGAAGCAGGAAAAACGGTTTTCGCTTATATTTGACTTGACAGTTGCTTTGTATAATCTTAATTCGGACGGCTAATCATTTCCCGAAGATGTATGTTAAATTCATTTCTTAAAGAACGACTGAACAATTGACCGGCTATAAAAAACCGAAGTTCGCAGACATGAGTTTGCGAACTTCGGTTTTTGTTTTTACATTCAGCCGTATTTACCTGCTTATCCCAAATATGGTTTCAGTAATTTACTGCGGGAACTTTGACGCAGGCGCCTGATTGCCTTTTCCTTGATCTGCCGTACACGTTCACGCGTGAGGTCAAATTTATCGCCAATTTCTTCGAGTGTCAGTTCGGGAGTTCCTATTCCAAAGAAATATTTTATAATATCGCGTTCACGTTCGGTTAGAGTCGAAAGCGCACGGTCAATTTCGTTTGTAAGCGATTCTTTTATCAGCCCGATATCCGCATTCGGAGAATCATTGTTTACAAGTACATCCAAAAGACTATTGTCTTCGCCGTCAACAAAAGGAGCATCAACAGATACATGGCGTCCCGACACCCGCATTGTATCCGAAACTTTATCCGTAGGTATATCAAGCAGTTCGGCTAATTCTTCTGTTGATGGATTTCTTTCGTTTTCCTGTTCAAACTTTGCAAGCGCCTTATTTATCTTATTCAGCGAGCCAACCTGATTTAACGGTAAACGCACAATACGCGACTGTTCTGCCAGAGCTTGCAGTATTGATTGACGTATCCACCAAACGGCGTATGAAATGAACTTGAAACCGCGTGTTTCATCAAATTTTTCGGCTGCTTTTATTAATCCCAAATTACCTTCGTTGATAAGGTCGGGAAGGCTTAATCCTTGATTTTGATATTGTTTTGCAACCGAAACTACAAAGCGTAAATTTGCTTTTGTAAGTTGTTCAAGTGCATCCTGATCTCCTTTGCGAATTCGTTGAGCAAGTTCAACTTCCTGTTCTACCGTAATAAGGTCTTCGCGTCCTATTTCCTGTAGATACTTATCAAGAGATGCACTTTCACGATTTGTGATTGATTTTGTAATTTTTAACTGTCTCATTTATAATTTTTATTTTTTTCTTTATTATATGACTTTGATATTTTTGATATTAAACTTTATTTTAAGCAATTTGAGGGTAAGAAGCGAAACTTACCCTCAAAAAACATTTTGTCGTATTATGCGTAATATGCTTAATCCATTCCTATTGCATAATAAACACGTGTTCCATTTGGATAAACTCCTTCAATCAAAACCCCGCCTGATGCATTGCTGAGTACTTCTTTCAACTCATCAATAGAACTTACCCGCACGCTGTTTACTTTTTCAATAATAAATCCTTCGCGTATTCCTGCATCTTTAAATTTGCCATCCCTTGTTAATGCCTTTACCTGTATTCCGTTTCGCAGCATTAATTTACGTAAATCCGTAACGCTCAATTCTTCCAAAGTTGCTCCCAGCGAGTTGAAAAGTTCATCGTTCGATCTTACAAAATTTACCGAACCGTTCTTATTACGTAAAGTAACATCAAAATGTTTCACTTTTCCATCACGAATTACGGATACTTTTATCTTATCGTTTGGTTTATAACGCGCTATATGTTCCTGCACGTCGTTTCCGCTGTTGATTTCTACATCATTGATATGAGTAATAATATCGTTTTTCCGGAGACCGGCAATTTCGGCGGCGCTTTCATTCATAACTTCATTTATTATTACTCCTTTAAATTCCTTTGCCGGAATATCGTATTGCTTTGCCGATTCGGGAGTTAAGTCGATCATTTGTATTCCAAGCATTGCACGTTGAACTACTCCGTATTCTTTTAAATCGTCAACAACTTTTTTCGCTATTTGCGAAGGTACGGCAAATGAATATCCGGCAAACATTCCTGTTGTTGATGCTATTGCAGAGTTTATTCCTATCAGTTCGCCGCGAGTATTTACCAGCGCTCCGCCGCTGTTTCCCATGTTAACTGCCGCATCGGTTTGTATGAACGATTGAATATTCATTGTGCTTGAATTTGAAATGTGTCCTAAATTGCGCGCTTTTGCGCTTACTATTCCGGCAGTTACCGTTGAGGTTAAATTGAAAGGATTGCCAACAGCCAATACCCATTCGCCGATTTTTACATCATCCGAATTGCCAAAAGGAAGGTATGGCAAGTCTGTTGCATCTACTTTGAGCAAGGCTACATCGGTTGACGGATCGGTGCCGATTACTTTTGCAGTGTAAGTTTTCTTATCATTCAGGGTAATTTCCACTTCATTGGCTTTTTCGATTACGTGATTGTTTGTAACAATATATCCATCAGGTGAAATAATTACGCCTGAACCCGACCCGCGACTTTCGCGCGGTTGCTGCGGACGATTATAGTTGTAATCATCTCTTTCAAACGGGTCGCCAAAAAAGAAAAAATCCAATAACGATCCGCTTCGTTGCTGGCGATTTTCTAAAGTTTTATAAACAGTTTTTACGTGAACTACCGCATGTATCGTTTGTTCTGCCGCATACGTAAAATCTACAGGCTGACCTGTTTCGCCCAAATTTGCCCATTGCACTTTCGGTGCAGGAGCATTTACATATTTAATACTTTCTGTTTTGTTGTTTACCAACGTTGAAGTAATTACCGATGAAGAGACTCCAACCAAAGCAGCAACCAATGCTGCTATAAATACGATTTTTTTCATACTTAATTATAGTTTTTATATTACTTGACTTTGTTTTTGCAAATTTCGTAACAATATTGATATTATCACAACAAAAAATGTGAAATAATTATAAAGTTATCTGTTTTATATTTTAAAAATAGTTAATTTTGCATCTTTATTTATATATAAAATTAAAAATATGAAATTTTGCAAATATCAGGCACTGGGAAACGACTTTATTTTAATAGATAATCGACAAAAAGCGTTCGATTTAAAATCCGAATACATTTCATTTTTGTGCAATCGTCATTTTGGCATTGGAGCCGATGGATTGATGCTTGTCGAAAACTGCGATGATGCGGATTTTAAAATGCAGTTTTTCAATTCGGACGGAAGCGCAGCAACGATGTGCGGAAACGGTTCGAGATGTATTGTTGCATTTGCTCACAAACTCGGTATTTTCAAAAACGAAACGGTTTTTGCAAGCGGGGCAGGCAAACATTCGGGCGTGGTTTTATCCGAAAACGAAAATATTCTTGAAATAAAAGTAAAAATAACAGACGTGAATCATCCTGTACGCGGCGATGGGTATTACTTTATAAATACGGGAGTTCCTCATTGCGTGATTTTTAAAGATAATATTAATGATGTAGATGTAATTGCAGAAGGTAAAAAATGGAGACACAGTCCGCTTTTCCCAGAAGGTGCAAACGTAAATTTTGTGGAAATATGCGGCAATAACAAATTAAAACTTGCAACATTCGAGCGCGGAGTTGAAGATGAAACACTTGCCTGCGGCACAGGAGCAACAGCATCGGCAATAGCGGCTTTTGACAAACTTCAAAACAATATTACAAGTTACGATATTCAAACCAAAGGCGGAGAACTGAAAATATCATTCGATACCGATAAAACGCAAAAGGATTCGTTTGTTAACATCTGGTTGCAGGGCGCAACGACGCTGGTATTTGAAGGGATTATATAAATATTGCTATTCCGGTAGCTATTTCTTTGCTCTCGGATGATACATAAGAATTGCATTTCTTATGTATGTGCGGTCGAGGTGAGTATATATTTCGGTTGTCAGTATTGATTCATGTCCAAGCATTTGCTGTACAGCTCTGAGGTCTGCTCCGTTTTCAATGAGATGAGTTGCAAACGAATGTCGAATGGTATGCGGACTTATGCTTTTTTCAATTCCTGCTTTTTTTACATACTTTTTTATAAGGTTGAAAACTGCCACACGAGTCAGTTTGTTTCCGCTGCGATTTAGAAAAACAATATCTTCGGCTTTTCTGTTTACAAACATCAATTTTCGCTTGTTAATATATAACATCAGCGATTTAATTGCTTTTTCGCCTATCGGCACAAGTCTTTCCTTGTTGCCTTTGCCTATAATTCGTATAAATTCATCGTCAAAATACAAATTTGATATTTTCAATTCCACAGCTTCGGAAACACGCAAGCCGCAACTGTAAAGGGTTTCGACTATTGCAGCATTTCTGTGTCCGAGCGGTTCGCTTAAATCTATGCTCGAAATTATTCTGTCAATCTCATCTACAGTCAAACAATCAGGTAATTTTCGTTCTGTTTTTGGAGCTTCAATAAGTTCTGCAGGATTGTTTTGCAGTTCGTTTTCCAGTTCAAGAAATGAAAAAAAACTTTTTATGCCGCTCAAAATCCGCTGCTGTGTTCGACGTTCCAAATTATTATCATATAAGCAGGCAAGAAATTCCTGAATATGATATTCTTCAATATCGCTGACATTCAGTTTTTTTTCTTGAGCAAAAACTCTGATTTTTTCGACATCGTGCATATAGGCGTCTATGGTATTTGCCGAAAGCGATAATTCAAGCCGCAAATATTTTTTAAAATCTTTTATTGCAACATCCCATTTCATGACGATTTAAAGTTAAAATTACAAATGTATTCATCGTTTTACTTTGCAAATCTAAACATAATATCCAATTCTTTTAACATGCGTATAAATTTATTTTAAAATTTTATTACCTTTGCTTTCTCATAACGGTAAATAAATTTATGGAAAATAAAATTATCATAAACTTTGACAGTGTGGATATATCTCACGACAGCAGTTCTGTGTTGGACGGTGTGAATTTGAAAATTAATTCGGGCGATTTTGTTTACATCATAGGACGCGTAGGAAGCGGAAAAACAAGTTTGATACGCACAATAAACGGCGAAATTCCGGTGAGCAAAGCCGCAACTGCACAGGTTGTAGGATTTGACTTGAAAACCATGAAGTCAAAGTATGTTCATTTGTTAAGACGCAAACTCGGAGTTGTTTTTCAGGATTTTAAATTACTTACAGACAGGAATGTTTTTGAAAATCTTGCTTTTGTATTACGCGCAACCGACTGGAAGGACAGGAAAAAAATTAAAGAACGCATCAATGAAGTTCTTGATAGCGTCGAGTTAAAAGATAAAATACTGAAAATGCCGCATCAGCTTTCGGGCGGCGAACAGCAGCGCGTTGCCATAGCTCGTGCGCTGCTCAATAATCCTACGCTTTTGCTTGCCGACGAACCAACAGGAAACCTCGACCCCGAAACGTCGGACAAAATAATGGAAATTCTTTTTGACTTAAACAGCAAACTTGGAATTACAATAATAATGGCAACTCATAATCATCCATTGCTGAAAAAATATCCTGCTCAGGTATATAAATGCGACAAAGGAAAAATTACAGAATTTGATGATGCAAAAGAAATTGATTTTGAATATTTCGGATAATACAGGCAAATAAATTTATATAAAACCTCAAAAAACAAATATGATAGATTTTACAAATACACAAATTGCTTTTGAAGCAAAAACCAATACGGATTTACGCCGCGCAAAATTTCTGTTCAAGACAATCAAACACCAGTGGGTTGTTAAATTAGGAAAAATTTTTGTTTACATTACAGGCAAACTAAAGCTTCCTGTCGGCTGGTTGCTGAAACCGACAATTTATAAACAGTTCGTAGGTGGCGAAACATTGAAAAAATGTACGTCCTTGGCGCAGCAGCTTATGAAATACAACATACTTTCGATATTCGACTATTCGGCAGAAAGCGGCAAAAGCGCCGAAGATATTCAACATACTTTCGACGAATTTATATGTTCGATAGAATATGCAAAAGATAACGATAATGTTGCATATACCGTTTTCAAGCCTACTGCGCTTGCTGTTGACAAGGTTTTGGAAAAAGCATCGTCAAAAACAGAACTTAACGGTGAAGAACAGAAACAGTATGACGATTACAGGCAAAGATTTGAAAAATTATGTCAACGCGCTTTTGATAACAATGTGCGTATTCTTGTTGATGCCGAAGATTATTGTTTTCAGGATGCAATAGATAAACTGACCGAAGAAATGATGCGTAAATTCAACAAAAAGCGAGCAACAGTTTTCACAACGCTTCAAATGTACCGGCACGACCGATTGCCTTATCTGGAAAAACTTTATGACGATGCCGTCAAAAATAATTATACCGTAGGAATGAAATTTGTTCGCGGAGCATACATGGAAAAAGAACGCGAACGCGCAAAACATCTTGGATATCCCGACCCGATTTGTGCAACAAAGCAGGCAACCGACGAAAATTACAATAACGGATTGCGTTATGTTGTCGAACATATCGACAGGTTTGAAATGTTTTCGGGAACTCACAACGAAGAAAGCAATATTGTGCTTGCAAGTCTTATCGCCGAATACAGTCTCGCCCGCAACGACAGCCGCATATTTTTTGCACAATTATACGGAATGAGCGATAATCTTTCGTATAATCTTGCTCACGAAGGTTACAATGTAACAAAATATATTCCTTATGCTCCCGTGAAAAAGGTTTTGCCTTATCTAATTCGCCGCGCCGAAGAAAATACGGCAATAGCAGGACAGACAACACGCGAACTGACTTTAATCAAAACAGAAATCAAACGTAGGAAAAAAGAGAAAAAAAACCATAAATAACTGTTTTTCTTCCGGCAGATTGAACAAAATCAAGGCAAATAATCCGCATAACGGAAAGGTTTATAATAAATACATGAACAAAATAAGCATAAATGATTTCGATTACGAATTACCTGATGAGCGTATCGCAAAATTCCCTTTGCAGCAACGCGATTCATCGAAACTGTTGATTTACGATAAGGGCAAAATCGGTCATCAGCCGTTTTCAAGTTTGCCGAATATTATAAATTCAAATTCTTTGCTTGTATTCAATAATACAAAAGTTGTTCGCGCACGAATATTTTTTTATAAAGCTACAGGCGCTCAAATAGAAATTTTTTGCCTTGAACCTGTTTTGCCAGGCAGTTATGAACAGAATTTTGCAACAACATCGGAATGTATCTGGAACTGTACTGTTGGAAATCTGAAAAAATGGAAAGGCGAAGCATTGAAAAAAGAATTTGTCTGCGACAATATCCGCGATGAATTACGAGTTGAAAAACTCAGCTTCGGCGACCTGCCGCTGAAACTTAAATTCAGCTGGAAATCGGGACTGTCATTTGCTCAGGTTATGGATGCGTGTGGAACGATACCTGTTCCGCCTTATCTGAAACGCGAATCGCAAGAAATCGACAGCGAACGGTACCAAACAGTTTATTCAAAACCCGAAGGTTCGGTTGCCGCTCCGACAGCAGGACTGCATTTCAGCAATAATATAATTCAAATACTGAAATCGAAAAATGTAAAAACCGATGAAATAACATTGCACGTCGGCGCAGGAACATTCAAGCCCGTAAAAACCGAATTTGCCAATGAGCATGTGATGCACAGCGAACATTTTTTTGTTGAAAAAACAAGTATTCTGAAAATAATGGAACATCTTGGAAACATCACGGCAGTTGGCACAACAAGCGCTCGTACACTCGAAAGTCTGTATTGGGCAGGATGCAAAATAAAACAGAATAAAAATATAAAAAACCTTAATATCCAACAATTTGAACCTTATGAAAACAATTTGCAAATAAGCGTTGAAGAATCTCTGCAAGCAGTAATAAATTATCTTGACGATAACAGCTTAACCAAACTTGACGCTACAACACAAATAATGATACTACCCGAATACAAGCCAAAAACAGTAACTCGACTGATTACAAATTTTCATCAGCCTAAAAGTACGCTTCTGCTGCTGATTGCCGCATTTATCGGAAGCGATTGGCGCAAAGCTTATGATTACGCACTGAAAAATGATTTTAGATTTCTCAGTTATGGCGACAGTTCTGTGCTGAGCTTGAAAGAATGTGATTAGTCGTTCCTTAAAAAGTAAGATTTTCGGATGCAAATTTTACTTTTTAAGGAACGACTGTTTATAAGTGATCAAACTGTTATTATTAAATGATTATTACATATTTGTATTTACATTTGTTGTACAGTCTAAAGTTAAAAATCTTTTAATCTTCAAAAACATCTTTTATCTCTCTGTAATTGTTCTTTCCATAAATATATTTTTTAGTATAGAAATTGACATTAGGATACTAAGAGTAGGTATTGCCGACAAAATAATACATTTACCCAATCGAAAGTATCATACCAACACAGAGATGCGATAGAAATTACAATAACAGCATAAATAATAAATAGCCGATTTATGCTTATCCAACTTCTATGTAAAGCATTTCTAATACGCTCACATTCAATTTATACAGAGCAAATGCCATCTTTGAAATTATTATTATAATTTTTGGCCTAATGGACAAAAGTGAGGCTAATTTTTGTTCATTTCGTTCAAGTGGACAAAAGTGAGGCTCGATTTTTATTTGCCTGTTTTTTGCTTTACTTTTTGCTGTAACTTTGCAGCGTTAAATCGAAATGGAAACGGGCAATGCTGGGGAGCACCCCGTCAGGGATAGATTTGACCTGTACAAAATGTATGGCAAGGTTGTCTTCTGGCAACCTTTTTGATATATTT
>JAIRZQ010000111.1 GCA_031267135.1 Prevotellaceae bacterium | reverse complement strand
ATGAATGAATTAATGCCCATTATTAAAGGAAAGGCAGATGAAAATTCTGTCATTTATACAGACGGTTTTAAGAGTTATAACGGACTGGCTGATTATGGTTACAAGAGGCATTTCCGTATTCATCACGGCCAAAATGAGTTTGCAAAAGGACATAATCATATCAATGGGATTGAGAACTTTTGGGGGTTGTGTAAAGTCAGGTTAGCAAGGTTCAGAGGCGTTCATAAGCATACGTTCTACTTGCATATAAAAGAGTGCGAATTTAGATACAACCATCGCGATAAAAATTTGTATCTTTCTTTACTCAAAAATATTAGAAATAATCCGCTAATATAGGATTGAACCTTTTTTTAATACAAACGAAATTTATTTAGTAATTAATAAATAGCATAGTGTGTGATTATACCAATATCATTAAAGAATTATTATTTATAATTTCGCTAATGCTAAAAAGTAATACAAATCCCTGCGTTAGAAAGAAGCAGAAAACTATCTGATATTTTTATTTTTCTCCATTTCATCAATCATTCGGATGATTCGCATGATTTCGGCAACGCTCCATGCTTGCGATATTGAACCTTCGGGCGCTTGCGGAGGATTGCCATCATAAAGTTCGCATATTGATGCTATCCCGTAGGTAGTCATGTCTTCTTCAAACGAATTGATAATTTCTTTAGCAGTCGCGATAAAGCTTTTGCCGTGAAGTTTAAAGTTTCCTTCCACATAGTGTCCAAGCAGCCAAGGCATTGCCGCTCCCTGATGATGAGCAAGGTCGCGTTCCGTCTGATTTCCCTCATACCGTCCCTTATACAAAGGATTTTTAGGCGACAGCGTACGTATGCCTTTGACTGTAAGCAGTTCATGTTTTACGGCTTTCAATATTTTTCCTTTCACTTCATCGCTTACAGGGCTGTACTGAAGCGACGTTGCAAAAATCTGATTGGGACGGGTGAAAATATTTTGCCCGTATCTGTCAACATAATCGGCGAGATGCTGACGCTGTTCGCACCAAAATAAATGGTAAAAATTTTCTTCAATCGCTTTTATTACCGGCGTCCACTGTTTAGCAAAGGCTTTATTGTTATTTTCACGGGCAAGTTCTGCCGCAAAGCAAATTGCATTATACCAAAGTGCGTTTATTTCAACAGCATATCCTGCGCGTTGCGTAACAGGTTTTCCCGCTACGATTGCATCCATCCATGTCATCGCTTTTCCTGTTTCTTCCTGCCACATCAAGCCGTTTTCGTGAATTTGCACATTGGGTTTTCCATTGCAGTATGCATCGAGTATTTCAATTATTTTTTTTCCGTACGATTTCCATACTTCGGCGCTGTTGCCCGTATAGTTTTTGTATTGCTGAACAGCCCATATATACCATAATGGAACATCTATCGAAGTGTAAATAAATGCTCTGTGCTGTTTTTCGTTTGTAAACGAACCATCCTTGATATTTTTAGTTGCATTGTCCAAAATTGTTTTACACAATTTTACATCTCCATTGGCGGCAAGCGTAAGTCCCGGCAGCGAAACAAACATGTCCAGACCCCAATATCCGAGCCATGGATAACCTGCTACGATTTCGGTATTTTTCCCCGACTGTATTATAAATTGCTGCGCCGCATTTTTTAAACATGCCAGATAGCTGTTTTTGGGAGGACGTTCGGCAAGGTTTTTTTCAAAATATCTTGTAAATGAAGCCGTATTTTCTTCTTTGACAGATGCAGAGAATATTATTGACTCTCCCTTTTTAACAGGAATTTCAAAATATCCGGGAACAAACAGGTCTTCGCGATACTCATAGCCGCGCCTGAACTCTTCGTTGTATTCCACATTGTAATACCAATCGGGAGTTGGAATAAATTCGTTTTTCCTGTTCAGCTGCATGCGCAGCAAAGGATAGTCGGCATAAAGTTTTGTTTCTATTCCGTTGCTTATGTTGTTGTATCGGGTATTTGCATACAGGTTTGCCCTGCTTAACTCATGTATTTTTCTGAATGCCAGAAAAGGCTTCAGCCTCAAAACAGTAGGCGAATGAGCATCGAGCAGTGTATAGCGTATCATTAATTGATTTCCGTGATGAATCATCAACAGTTCCTTTTTGAACAGCATTCCGCCTACGCGATAGATTATTGTGGGTGTCGGTTCGTATTCAAATTCAACGATGTATTTGTGTCCGCGCGGTTCATAGTTTCCGGGATAGCGATGTATTCCCAGATTGAAAGTTTTTTCGCGCTGTATTAATGTTTCGTCGAGCGAAGATAGCAGTACATGATTTTCGCCGCCAAACTCATCTATCGGGCATATCAGCAGTCCATGATATTTTCGGGTATTGCAGCATACAATAGTTGTACTCAGATAACCGCCATTGCGGTTGGTACTCAATATCTCTCTATTCAGCGAATATTCGAGATTTACCAGGGCATTTTTATCAAATTTAAGATAGCTCATATTTTTATCATGCTTTTGTACAAAAAACAATTAATAAGATTTTGTGCGAAGATAATAAAATTTTAATTGATAATGTCAAATTCAACAAAATAATTTATTACGGTAACTTCAATTAGTTTCTGCAACTTTTCACCAATAAATTAAATAATTGAAAATAAAAAGTAAAATGATAATGATGGTATGTTATTAAACGGGAATAGCATCAGTTGCATTTATTAATTGAACTTACCGATTCTAAATTTTTATTAATTTTTATGTCTATTTCAAAATTACAAACTATATTTGTACATAACTTAATAAAATTTACAGGGTGAATATAAAAAAAATATCATGCATAATTGTAACTTTTCTTTTGTTTATTGGCAATGTGCATGCGCAATATGATAAAGAACAGTTCTTTTTTCGCGGGCGACAACAGTTAATCGATAGCAAGTATGCAATGGCGATTGAAACATTCAATACTCTTATCAAAGCCGATACTGCGCTTTACGAAGCATTATTTTTTCGTGGAATAGCAAAATATAATCTCGGCGATTTTTACGGTTCACAAACAGATTTTTCAAAAGCGATAGAATTGAATCCAGTATTTACGCAGGCATATCATTACCG
Organism: Prevotellaceae bacterium; assembly: GCA_031267135.1. Taxonomy (GTDB): domain Bacteria; phylum Bacteroidota; class Bacteroidia; order Bacteroidales; family UBA932; genus JAIRKV01. The sequence continues at coordinate 10,464 of JAIRZQ010000111.1, read as the reverse complement.
TGCAATATCATACGGACAGACCGGTCAATACGATAAGGCTCTGCTTGATTTGGAACAGGCGATTCAATTGCGTCCCAACTTTTCGGGATTATATTATTCGCGTGGAATAACGTTTTTTTTACAGCAACAGTTTCAAAAGGCAATTGAAGATTTTAACCAGTATATTCGCTATGAACCCAAAGAATATTATACTTACATAAATCGCGGAACATGTTATCTACTACAGAAAGATACGGTTCGCGCTCTCGAAGACTACAATCAGGCCATGCTTCTCAACCCCTTCGATTCGGATATTTATTCGCGCCGCGCCAGAATATATGCAATGAAAAAAGAAAACGAAAAGGCGCTTGCCGACTTCAACAAATCGCTACAGCTTGATTCTGCGAATACATTGAGTTACTTCGGTCGCTCTCTATTGTATTACGAAAACAAACAAATTGCCGAGTCGCTTGAAGATTTGAACAAAGTACTTGAGCTTGATCCCGACAATTCGCTTACATATTACAACAGAGCTTTAATACGCTCCGAAATAGGCGATCTGGATAATGCTCTCGAAGATTACAGCAAGGTAATTCTGTTTAATCCGGGCAATGTTCTTGTCTATTATAACAGAGCCTTTGTGCTTTCAGAACTAGATCGCAACTACGAAGCAATAGACGACCTGAGTAAGGCGATAGAGCTTTATCCCGATTTTGCAAACGCATATATAAACCGCTCGTATCTGAAAACTCGAACAGGACAGCTTGCCGATGCAAAAAAAGATTATGAAACGGCTCAACAGAAAATCAAGGAATTTCGCATAAAGTTTGCCGACAGCACTTATGTTGATGATTTTGCCGATACAAGCAAGCAATACAACAAGCTGCTTGCTTTTGATGCCGACTTTTCCAAAAAAAACTTTGCACAGGATTTGCTTACAAGTCGAAGAGTGGACATAACAATAAAACCGTTATTTAAATTTGCAGTTGGTGTTCCGTCGAGCAAGCTGCCGCTAAACAAGCAGTATTTCTATCCAAAGCTCGATGAATTTATCAAACAGGCAGGCGAACTGCTCGCAATAAACATAAGCAATTCCGAACCCAAATCGAATACAACAGAACTCATTAAGTTCGATTCAACCGTAAACGAGCGGATTGCACAGTCGAACAAGGAAAATTCGATGCTGTATTTCGGCAAAGCCGTATTGCAGGGACAGTTGCAGCAATATACAAGCGCAATGAACTATTATACGCAAGCAATTGAATTCGACCATTTGAATCCGTTTCTGTATTTCAACCGCAGTGCAATAAACAGCGAAATGACGGATTTTGTTTCATCAATCGACAACAGTATTCAATCCATTGTTCTTGATAACAGCGGAATAGGAAAAGCGAAGGCAAAGCAGGAAATAAAAATACTTAATTACAGCGATGCAATAAACGATCTCAACAAAGTTTTAAAACTTATGCCCGACTTTGCCTATGCCTATTACAACAGAGGCAATCTTAACTGCCTGTCGCAGCAAATGCCCGAAGCAATAAACGATTATACCAAAGCGATAGAACTGTATCCGTATCTTGCCGAAGCATATTTTAACAGAGGACTTGTTCTGATTTATCTTAAAGATACCGAAAAAGGCTGTATGGATGTAAGTAAATCGGGCGAACTTGGAATTGAAGATGCCTATGCAATCATTCGGAAATTTTGTAAACACGATAATAACTGATAAAATATGAAGCACATAATATCTCCTTCAATACTGGCTGCCGATTTTGCAAACCTTGGCGCCGAAATCGAAAAAATCAACACAAGCCAAGCCGAATGGATTCATCTTGACATAATGGACGGAGTATTTGTACCTAATATTTCGTTTGGATTTCCTGTGATTAAACATATCAAGAAATATGCAAAAAAAAGCCTTGACGCACATTTGATGATTGTAAATCCCGATCATTATATAGAACGATTTGCCGAAGAAGGAATCGAATATCTGACAGTGCATTATGAAGCATGTACGCATTTGCATCGTACCTTGCAAAAAATACATTCGTGCGGAATGAAAGCAGGCGTTGCAATCAATCCGCACACTCCCGTGAATTTGCTTTCGGAAATTATTCAAGATGCGGATTTGATTTTGATAATGTCGGTAAATCCGGGATTCAGCGGACAAAAATTCATACCAAACACATACGGTAAAGTAGCTCAAACAAAAGAACTGTTACAGCAAAAAAAAGCAAATGCAATAATCGAAGTTGACGGCGGAATAGACCTGACAAATGCAGCCAGACTTTACGAACTCGGCGCAAGCGCTTTGGTTGCAGGAAATACGGTATTCATGTCAAATGACCCGATAAATACAATCTATCAACTGAAATGCGAATGATTGATTTTTTTTCTTTAATTTTGCAATGTAAAATTATTAACTAAAAAATTTTTATCATGGATAATAACGAAACTATTTGTCATTGCATGGACGTTACACGCGGTGAAATTATCAAAGCAATAAAAGAGTTAAATCTCAAAACAGTTGAAGAAGTAGGAAGAGCAACCGAAGCAGGAACGGGTTGCGGCGGCTGTCAACCTGTGATTCAGGAAATTTTAGACGAAATCAACCGGTAAGATTTGGTTGACAAAGATAAGGCAGCGAATAATTTCATGAAGCAAATATTAATTGCGACTATATAGTCGAATCGCAAGAAAAAAACGAATGAACACTCGCTCAAAATCAACAGTCAACATACATCAGTCAACCGTAGATTGGCTTAAGTTGCTGCTTATTCAGCACGATGTTGCTTTGGGAGATATTGATGCAAATCTTGGTAAGATTGATAATTTGCTGAATTCGTTTACTCAAAAGGCAGATATAATTATTCTTACCGAAATGTTTTCTACAGGCTTTTCGATGAAACCCGAACGGTTTGCAGAAACCGAGAACGGTAAAGCCGTAAAATGGCTGATTGAAAAAGCGCAAGCATTTAAATCAGCTATTGTTGCAAGCGTAATGACAGAAGACAACGGAAAATACTATAATCGAGCGTTTTTTGTATATCCCGACGGACATTATGTTTACTACGACAAGCGTCATTTATTCGGCTACGGAGGCGAAGATACAAAATTTACAGCAGGAAAATCATTGTTGACAGTTGAATATTCAGGCTGGAAAATTTGTCCGCTTGTTTGTTACGATTTGCGGTTTCCTGTGTGGAGCCGCAATGTTCATAATTATGATTTGTTGATTTATGTAGCCTCATGGCCTGCTGCGCGTCAAAAAGTTTGGAGTATTTTGCCTGTTGCGCGCGCAATGGAAAATCAATGTTACGTAGCAGCGACAAATCGTGTGGGAAATGACAAAACAGGCGATTATTCGGGCGAGTCGAAAGTTGTAAATCAATTTGGAGAAACGCTTGCACAAAGTATTCCATCCGTAGAATGTTTAACATTCTGCGAAATATCGCTGTCGAAACTGCATGCCGAACGTGCCGACTTTCCCTTTTTGGCTGATGCGGATGCCTTTTGTTTGAAATTAAATCAATAAGAATTTTGAAGATAAAACATTATGCATATTTACTGATTTGTGTTATAATGGTTTGTGCTGTTGGACTGTGGACAGGAAATATCATTATTAAATCCGATTACGTTACAGGTCAGGTTATCGACAGTATTAACGGCGTTTATGTTTATTATAACGGTGATGTCGATAATATTTCAGGGCGTAATGTTACGGCAACCGGTTACAATTTGGGACAAAAATATCAATGCGTTGAATTTGTAAAAAGATATTATTATGAATATTTTAATCATCAAATGCCCGACAGCTATGGAAATGCAAAAGATTTTTTTGATTCGAAGCTGATAGATGGACAAAATAATGCCAAACGGAATCTTATGCAATATACCAATCCGAGCAAAACAAAGTCCGAAGAAAGCGACATCCTGATATTCGACGGAACTGTTTTCAACAAATACGGACATGTAGCAATAATATCAAAAATAACCGGCAATAAAATAGAAATCATACAGCAAAACAAAGGCGCAAAATCACGGCAAAAAATATCTTTTACCAAAAAAGACGGCAAATACAAAATAAACAGCAAGCGCGTATTGGGCTGATTGCGGAAAAAGAAATAGCATTATTTCATATAAGCGGAAAAATTCCCTGATAAAAGTTTCAATTTCTGTTCAATAACAAGATTATTTGACTTTACTGTTTTTTCATTTTACCTGTCAAAATATTTTTCTACGCTTGCAACAAAAGTATCTTTCAATAAAACTTTTTTGTCCTTGTTGAGGAGATAAAGCGTAGGAATAGCTCGTAAATCGTATATTTCGCCGTTTCTTATTGCAAGTTTTTTATCACAGGCGTTTATCCAGTTTGCCGGCATTTGTGTTTTGTATTTTTTCCATTCATCCAAATCTTCGTCGGGATAAACTGCCAGCACAGTAAGCAGCTTTTCCTTCAGAAGCTGCTGTATAATAATCGAATTTTGTATGTGTTCTGTATATTGTTTGCAGGCATTGCAAGCGGGATTGTTTATAAACAGTAAAATAAAATCGGTTTTTATATCATACAGTTTGTGAGTTGTTCCCGTTTCGAGCGTGTATTCAAAATCGGCTACAGCTTCTCCTGTTCTGTTTTTCATTGCCATTTGTAACCGGTATTCGGCAATGATTTTATAGTTTTCGTCGATTATGTTTGTGCCGATTATGCTTTGCAAAACAGGAATATACAATTCGTCGCTGCGATACGGTGAATTTGCTCCGTACAAATATCGCTCGCAAATATTTACAAAGCGTATATATGCAATACTGTCGGATTCCGCTTTCAGCATCATTGTTTCCATGCTTTGCTGTATGGTCTGTAAATCAACATATTGTAATACAGTCAAAAAATCTTCAAATATTTGATTTGTTGTCTGCCTGTATGCTGTTGAATCAACAAAATTAAAATCGTTCCAGTAATTAAGCGCAATATATTTATGCGACTCCTGTTTATCGGTAATTACAACAGGCAATTTCGGCAATGTAAAATCTGCTGTCCCGTCAATTTTATTCTGTGTTGCATTATTACATGATATTGATACTGACAGAAATAAAATAAGAAATACCTTTTTATTCTGTTGTTTCGGTATCTGCTTTTTCTGCATTGTCGTCTTTTTCAAAGTCAAGCATATCATTATTTTGCAACTGATTGTACCAGTCCATTATTTTTTTCATGTGTGAAACATATAAACGGTCGCGGTCGTAATCGGGAAGCAATTCTTCAAAATATTTTTTAATTATTTCCGGATCTGCTTTTTTTACTTCCATATTTATTGCATTGCCGCTTTCTTTTTCTTTGATTTTTTCAACTACTTCAATCAGAGGAAGTTCTTCCGTATTTGTAAATACCGATACGTCCGACAGTGCGCTTACTTTTGCCGATTCGCCGAAAGCAGTTCTCTTTTTATCGTTAATATTTTCGGCAACAATGCCGTTTTTTGTTTTGCCCACAAAAGCAAACAAACTCGAATATCCTGAAACGGACAGTATTTTTTTCAAATCAGTTTTTTTGTCGCTCATATTTTCTAAAATTAAATTCACTGCAAAATTAATAAATATTATTAATTAATCCGAAAAACATCAACCGATTAACATTTGTTGTGATGACTGTAACTTTTATTAAGAAGCGGTTTTGAATTGGTATCTTCATTCGAAATTTATTTATGCAAAGATAATCGATTTTATATTTAATAAAACATTATATGCCTTATCTGCCATATATTATTCTGCCGTCATTGCTATGAGTGTAACGACGAAGCAATCTATAAAAGAACATGGCAACCGGATTGCTTCACCGCAAGCGGTTCGCAATGACGTTTCAATAAATTGATGAATTTTAAGCATATAATAATCTGTTCCATATAATATTTAATAAATAGTCGCTCCTTAAAAATAAATTTCTTACAAAGATTATCATATCATTCCCGTCAAATTCACAACCTCGAGCTGCGTACGCTTGCGCGGATTATCCATATTTATGACCTGCGATCTTGCACCGTTGCAAGCGAAGACGCTACGCCAAGCGGAGGAACTCGTAAATTCGGTTCTCGCGTATCGTTATGCATGACGACCTCATTTTTCCCTCATTCAAAAGTAACAAAACAACCTCAGTAGCAAAAGCAGCACAATACAATTAAAACCTCATTACCTTATTTCAATGCAAAATGAGCTAATGAGGTTGTGTTGTATGAGGATTGCCAAAGCTACTGCCGTTATTTTGTTATTAAAATTAGGTGAAAATGTGGTTTCCCGCTCACAAAAAAACCATCGCCCGCATTTTGCGGGCGATAATTCTTAATTGTTGTGCCGGACTGCCCCCTGCTCTTTTCCCCACGCCGCAATAACCACACAAAACCACAATGTATAAGCGGCACGTGGTAGAACCTCGCCTGAGCAGGTAAACCTAATAACTCCAATTATTTGCATTACAAAAATTTCTACAAACCTCATTGCCAAAGCGTGCTGCCTGCTTTGCATATTTTTCCATCATCTCTGTTGATTTATTGTTGTTATAAGTTTCGTAATCACATACATATATGTATGTTAACACATGCATTGCTTCATCATAATCGGGTTGAATTTCAAGGGCTTTCTTAGCGTGTTTGATAGCCTTGTCGTAATCTTTTTGTTCACCAAAAAACTTAGCAAGAGATAGATGAACATTTGGCCAGTCAAGATATATGACATAAAACAAATGGAGCTGAATATAAACCTCCAGCGTATCAGAATGGTTATACGTTTTTCTGCTATTAAACAGCGAATTAAGTAAACTATCTTGTGGGAATCTATTCATTATTGCTTCGTATATTTCGTCGCGTTCTTGTTGTGTTTCTCTGTTTGTAACCAAACGAACCCTGCCTGCACGATTGTTTTCTATTGTCATATAATCGGAATTTGTCAAACCTTGCACTCTGCTTTTGTTGTTTTCTATTAAAGATAACTCTTCGTTTGTAGGCAGTCGCCAAGTATTGTAACCGTTTGAAACGTCGTTATTTAATGCATCAATAATATTGTTCGGGACAGACGTAAAATTTCCCAAATCTTCGGGAAATACATGCAAATACCCTAATAGCGTAACAATCGAATTCGGCTTTACAGTTGGGGTTACATTGGTTGTTGCAGCGCCTATTACGACATTCATTTTTGTCATTAGCCGGGTGGCCAGATTTTTCATTAATTCCCTGTACGAAGTGCTTCTTGCCCATGTAGCGCCGTCCGTAGCATTTACTGCCCCTGTTTCTACATCTACCACACGCACATCTACATTATATTGCCCGCTTACTACAGTTATGTCGCCCACTACTATTTTCTGAATATTCAGTATTTGCCCTATCCTGACCATTTGTTGATTGGTTAGCGCCGAATACTGAAACCCCTGTTCGGCAATAACCCTGTCAATCTGTGTTCGCTCTACGAGTGTGAATTTTTGCGGGTCAATAAAATAAGTGCCGAACATGGAGGAAACACCGTCCACATCTGCCTGCTCCACGCCTGCTCCCGCTTTAAAATCAAGTATGGCAACTTTCATTTGCGCATTTGCGATATTTGCCATAAACATTGCTATAATAGCAATTATTGCTGTTTTTAAGGTCTTTTGTGTCATAAATTTTATGTTTGATTTTATTCATCTAAAACACACCGCACGCATACACCCTCCGCATTTACTCTTCGTGTGTCAAACGTTGGCTCATCTGTTCCACTTGAATGTGGATTTCCGTAACCGCCAAAAGAAGCAAAATATCTAAAACTAAAAACATAGGCATAATTTAAATCATCCTGCCTAAGTATCCAATATTCGCAATAATAGTTGTTGCCATAGTTGCCCTCACTGACTCTGGTATAAGGGAAAAATAGTTCATTATTTCCATTCTTACCAAAATCCGCCTTCCCACTGTTTATAAGGTTATTAAATTCTTTTGGTTTAGGTAGCCGCCAACCATCTGGGCAAGCATTTAGTGCTTGAGAAAAAGTAAACTCTCTTCCTTTTGGGTTAGAATTATTTGCACCAACGTTTTGTTTAGCCCAAGTCACACCGTTAATCAATACGCCTTCTCCTAATCTTACTGCTTTATCTTTTTTCGTTTCGTTAGTAGATACTAATCTCAAAATCCCATTAGCATGGTCTGTCGCCAAATAAATATCATCGCCTAACCCTACTTTGTCGGCATTATTTTCAAGTACGGCAAGTTCGTCTGGAGTGGGTATCCGCCAATTATCGCGTCCATACATATTTTGAGCATTGATGCTTCTAATAACATCTAATGGCGGTTGTTTGAAATTACCTATATCTTCTGTATATACCCACAAATACCCCAATAATTGTATGGGTGCAGGAAGTTTTTTTTGCCACCCTTTTAGGCTGAGGCCTGTCTACATAAACTGTTCTGTATCTATCCACATAAACTGTTTTTTCTATTACAGGCAAGTTGATGTTTACATTTTGCTGATTTTGTTGAACGCTCACTTGCCCCAAGCAATAACTGCCACATAGCACATAAAAAACAGTAGATAATAAAATTTTTTTTTGCTCATCTGGTTTTTCAAATTCGTCCCGTTTTTTAAATGGTTTTCAGTCGTTATTATACCGCTTCGATTAGCAGAGCGCTTCTTTTGTGTTGAAAATAGTTTCATAAATTTTATGCTTATTTTTTTAAAATTAGAATTATTTAACAAGTCGAAAACCTGTATTAAAGTTGCTGTTTTCAGGCATATTAAAATCACACGCATAAACCCTACACCTGTACGAATTAAAAGCCCAGCACCCACCACGCAAAATCTTACTTGTTTGACTTGTTTTTTTAATACCATTATCAGTAAAACTATACCAGTCGGAGCACCATTCCGCCACGTTGCCGCTCATATCATATAAACCCAGTTCATTGCTTTTTTTCATACCAGCCTTGTGTGTTTCAAGCTTACTGTTATCTACAAACCAAGCTACCTCGTTTGGATTATTGCTGCCCGACAATAAAAACCCCTTGCTATTTTGTCCGCCTCTTGCAGCGTATTCCCATTCTTTTTCAGTAGGTAGCCGTCCGCCCGCCCATTTGCAATATTCATCTGCACCATACCAAGTAACAAAAATCACAGGATAGTTTTCAAAGCCCGCTTTCGATTTCCATTGCCCATTTTTATACTCCACTTGCACAAAATGATCAGATACGTTAATCAGTTTTTTGCCATTATGTTTTCCGTCAGAATTAACAGAAACGCTATTCATAAAAAGAGCATACTGAGCATTGGTTATTTCTGTTTCTCCTATCTGAAAATCGAGGACAGTTTCTTTGTGTGGTGTATTTCCATAATCTTCGCTTCCCATCATAAAACTGCCGCCCTTAATAGAAATCAAAACTACATCTCCGACAATTTCCGATACGGTTTTTTCTTCTTTTACTCCTGTAGGCTCAATCGAATCTTGTTTTGACAAGATGGTGATGTCCTGTTTTTGTTCGCTCAATTTCTTAATCGAATCATTTAATATTTGATTGACTCTGAAAACAGAATCAACAGAAACAAGCGTACTGTCAATTTTTTTATTGTCTCCATGTTGAGTTTTTTGTGTTGTTTTACATGAATATAATGCCAGCACAATGAAAATAGACACTGCTGTTTTTTTAAAAATCTTTTTCATTTTTCTTTTTGTTTTTACGATTTTCTACAACTTTTTACTATAATAGAACTGTCCTCTATTTTTACCCCTCGATACCATTTCGTGTTGACTATGGCATATTTACCCGACGTTGTTGTTTTATTACTGTTTGCCTTAATGGTAAATGTTTCCGAAAACGTTTTCTTTTCTCCGTCAGCCGCAGATACAGCAATAACTTCAATGGCAACAGTAACATTATAATTATTGTTATTGGCAACATTCACATAAGCCGGATAGCCACCCATAGAACCGGAAGAGCCATTTTGTCCGTCTTTTTTCCATTCTGTCGAAATATTATCTTTGCAATCTTGTGCCACTGCACTAATTCCAAAGCCAATTACTGCAAATAAAATTAGAAATATCTTTTTCATCATAATTTGTGTCGGTTATATACCATCGACTCGTCGGTTTTTAGTTAAAATTTTATTTTTATATTATTTATTATTTCCCTACTCTGTTTTGGTTTTTCGGGTTTCGCCGTTTGTTTAATTATTTTTCGTCATTGTAAACCTAACAGGTTTTGGTAACCTGTTAGGTTTTGCTTCTCTTTCTACCAACGTTTTATCCCGTATGGGACATTTCGATTGACAATTATTTGTCTTGCTTAATATATTTTCTCTTCTTTTTATTTTATCGGGCAAAACATGTTTTGCCCCTACATTATCCATTATTAATTATTAATTATTTCCATTGCGTTAACTTTTAACAATTATTAAAAAGACTATATTGGAGTTCTTTGACATTTTGGTTTGATTTAAAATCGGTAAGCAGTTCACATATTGGGGTTCTGTCAAAAG
>JAIRZQ010000077.1 GCA_031267135.1 Prevotellaceae bacterium | reverse complement strand
ATACGGAAATGCCTCTTGTAACCATAATCAGCCAGTCCGTTATAACTCTTAAAACCGTCTGTATAAATGACAGAATTTTCATCTGCCTTTCCTTTAATAATGGGCATTAATTCATTCATAGAGCAATTTCTGACTATCTGTACACCTTGTCGCCTCGTTTCAACATTCCAAAAACAGGTGTTTTTCCTTTTGCTCCACCCCTCGTATGCCGCGAACTCGCCGCGCACCGAAATAACTTTCATCGAGTTCTATTTCGCCATTTTCAAACGGACTTTCAGCCTCACAAATTTCTGCAATCCGCTCCCTAATTTTACCGAAAATACGATGAGCGGTATTGAGGTTTAGATTGACTAAAATTGCCGTCTTTTCCGCATCAATTTCAAGACAAAAATACTTCAAAATTTCTCTGAATTTTCGACTGCTGATTTTTGAATGATACATATACTTGTTTTGCATTGACAACCAATGATTTAAAAATGATAGTGCAAAGATAATCATTTCTAATCTAGGATTGAACCATTAATTAATATTACCTATGTGCTAATATGTTAAAGTTTTTAATTGCAAAAACTCAAATACTATGGATTGGAAATCCATAGGTTGGGATTGCGAATGAAATTCGCCGGTTTCGGCTAAAGCCGATTGGAAAACGAAAACTAAAGTGCTTTGAAATTATTCCAGAATGAAATTCTCATCTCCATTAGGCTGCTCTTTGTGGTGATTCAGGTAGTTGGACAGTATTTCTTCCGTAATATTCCCTACGCTCCAGCAACCATAACCAATACAAAAAAAATGACTGCCCCAATAGCGACGATGAAGCTCCGGATATTCTTGCATCAATAAGCGAAAACTTCGTCCCTTTAAGCGTTTTACTGTTTCACTTATATTCAGTTGGGGCGAATAGCTTATATGCAAATGTATATGATCTTTACTTATTACTCCCTTGATTATTTGAATATCCAACGTATTACAACTCTGGCGAATAATCTCTCGACAGCGCTGCTGTATCTCGCCTTGCAATACTTGATAACGATATTTGGTTATCCATACAAGGTGAACTTGCAAACTATATACGCTGTGGGAACCGTGTCTGTTTTCCATTTGCTTTTTTTTGCAAAGGTATGAAGAGATTTATAAAAACTAAAGTCTTGCACTCAAAGTGCATAGATTTAACTAACGTACTTGTAAATTAAAACGTTTGCTATCTTTTGTCAACATATTTTTATTCAATAATTTCTCATTAATTTTAGTTTCTATCGCTTAACCGTTTTCATTCTTTAAAGTATTTTATTTTATCGGTTTGATTTAATACAAATTTAAAGAAAATACAATATGCAGGTTACAATTTTACGCTTATGAATATAATCCGGGATGCTTTTAAATTATTCTTCTGCAATCATTACAAAATCAATTTGCTTGCGTTCGAGGTCGCTGCGAACAACTTTTATGCGGACTTTGTCGCCAAGCGTATATTTTTTGTCGTGCATTCTGCCTGTAACGCAGTAATTTTCTTCATCAAAATAATAATAATCGTCATTCATTCCGCGTATCGAAATCATTCCTTCGATTTTATTTTCGCAAATTTCGACATAAATCCCCCATTCGGTTACGGCCGTTATTATTCCTTCGTACTGACAACCAACTTTGTCCTGCATAAATTCAACCATTTTATATTTTATCGAAGCGCGTTCTGCATCTGTTGCACGCTGTTCCATTGTCGACGAATGTTTGCACATTTCCTGATAATAATTTCTTTCGGCGCTTTTTGCTTTGTTGAGATATTGAGCCAAAAGTCGGTGAACCATCATATCGGGATAACGGCGAATTGGCGATGTGAAATGCGTATAAAACGGAAAAGCCAGCCCGTAATGTCCGATATTGTCAATCGAATAAGTTGCCTTTGCCATCGAGCGCAGAGCAAGCGTTTCGACGAGATTGGCTTCAGGCTTGTTTTTTACGTCAGTCATTAATTTATTCAATTCACGCGAAATATCTTTGTCGGACGCTGGTTTGACTGTATATCCGAAACGCTTTACAAATTCTTTCAGCTTGTTGAATTTCGTTTCGTCGGGAGTATCGTGTACGCGATAAACAAATGTTTTCGGCTTTTTGCCTGCTTGCGATTTTCCTATGTATTCCGCCACCTTGCGATTGGCAAGCAGCATAAATTCTTCTATAAGATTGTTTGAATCCTTACTTTCTTTGAAATATAAACTTAATGGTTTTCCTTTTTCGTCGAGAATAAATTTAGCTTCGGTACGTTCAAAATTCATTGCTCCTGCCTTAAATCGCTTTGCCCGTAATATTTTTGCAAGTTTGTCGAGTATCAGAATTTCGCTGCACAAATCGCCCTGTTTGGTTTCGATTATCTTTTGAGCTTCGTCGTAAGTGAAGCGGCGATTTGAATATATCACCGTGCGACCAAACCATTCGTCGATTATGTTTGCTTTTTCATCTAACTGAAAAACTGCCGAGAAACAAAGTTTTTCTTCGTTTGGACGCAACGAACAGATAAAATTCGACAGTCGTTCGGGCAGCATCGGAATGGTTCTGTCGACCAGATAAACGGACGTTGCACGTTCGGCAGCCTCTTTGTCGATTGGCGCATCGGGCAAAACGTAATGGGTAACATCGGCAATATGAACGCCTACTTCATATTTTCCGTTCTTTATGATGCGAAACGACAGGGCATCATCAAAATCCTTTGCATCGGCAGGGTCGATTGTAAATGTTGTAATTTCTCTGAAATCGCGACGTTCGGCATAATCGGTGCCGGTAATATTTTCGCTTATCTGTTTGGCAATCTCATCAAGTTTTGTCGGGAAACGATAAGGTAGATCGTATTCGGCAAGAATTGCGTGCATTTCGGTATCGTTTTCGCCATAATTGCCAAGCACATCAATAATTTCGCCGATAGGACTGCGCATGTTTTTTGCCCAGTCGGTAATTCTGCCAACGACTTTCTGTCCGTTTTGGGCACTGTTTAATTTATCGGCAGGAATAAAAATTTCGTGAGGCATTTGACGGCTGTCGGGAATTAAAAATCCGTTTTTGCCTGATATTTCAACTTTTCCTACAAAATTTTGCTTTGAACGTTCCAAAACCTCAATCACTTCACCTTCGAAACGATTTGTTCTTTTTGTATTATATAGATTTACCTTTACCAAATCGTTGTGCAAAGCATGATTAAGATTATGCTGTGAAACAAAAACATCTTTTTCGACATCGTCGGAAATAATAAAGGCATATCCGCTTGCTGTCATGTCAACGCATCCTGTGATTACTCGTTTTATGCGCCGCTGCTGTGATTTTTGCTGAACGTTCAGCCTGAATTTTCCTTTAGTTGTACGGCGAAGCGTTTTCTGTCGAGTAAATTCTTTCAAAATTTCCAGTATCTGCTTGCGTTCTTCGTCTGTTTCGGCGCCAACGGCGCGCGCTACCTGTTTGTAATTAAAGTTTTGGTTGGGTTTGGATTTAAATACATTAAAAATAGCATTTATTTTATTGTTTGACTGATTCTTATCATTATCTTCCATATTTATTAATTTTCACAAAGATACGATAAAGTTTGAAATGTCGGAAAATTGAAAACCTCGAAACACGACAATATGTCATTTTTCGACATGCAATAATTGCAATTTTCTGAAAAAATTTCAGTATTTTTGTCATAAATTACTTTGGCATACTTTCTGTTTGGTTAATATGTCGAAAGTCGAACTGAAAAATATAAAATAAACAAAATAAATTAATTTAAAAATAATATTAATATGAGCAAACAAATTAACATTAAACCACTGGCAGACAGAGTGGTAATAGAACCAAAGGCTGCCGAAGAAAGAACAGCAAGCGGAATTTATATTCCTGACTCGGCTAAGGAAAAACCACAACGCGGAATTATTGTTGCTGTAGGTAACGGTACAAAAGACGTTGTAATGGAAGTTAAAGCAGGCGACGAAGTGCTGTACGGAAAATATGCAGGTACGGAGATTAATATCGATGGCGTTGACTATCTTATAATGAAACAAAGCGATATTTTGGCAATAGTTTAATTCAAACATTTTTTAATTTACAAACATAAAAATTATGGCAAAAGAAATAAAATTTAATATCGAAGCGCGTAACCTTTTAAAAGAAGGTGTTGACATGCTTGCAAATGCAGTAAAAGTTACATTGGGACCAAAAGGCCGCAATGTCGTTATTGACAAAAAATTCGGTGCGCCGCAAATTACCAAAGACGGCGTTACTGTTGCAAAAGAAATTGAATCGGACGACCGTTTTACCAATATGGGTGCGCAAATGGTGCGCGAAGTTGCCTCAAAAACCGCAGATAATGCCGGCGATGGGACAACAACGGCAACTGTTTTGGCTCAATCGATAATCAATGTAGGATTGAAAAACGTTACAGCAGGCGCTAATCCAATGGATTTGAAACGCGGAATTGATAAGGCTGTTATAGCAGTTGTCGAAAGTTTGAAAAAACAGACTCAGGAAGTAGGCAACAATATTGAAAAAATAGAACAGGTTGCTACAGTATCATCAAACAACGACATAACCATCGGAAAACTTATTGCCGAAGCATTCGACAAGGTGAAAAAAGAAGGCGTTATTACAGTTGAAGAAGCAAAAGGAACAGACACAACAGTTGAAATTGTTGAAGGTATGCAGTTCGACCGGGGTTATATTTCTCCGTATTTTATAACAAATACCGAAAAGATGGAAGCTGTTCTTGAAAATCCTTATATCCTGTTGACGGATAAAAAGATTTCGACAATGAAAGACCTTCTTCCGATACTGGAACCGATTGCACAAAACGGACGCTCGTTGCTTATTATTGCCGAAGACGTTGACGGCGAAGCAATGACAACTTTAGTTGTTAACAAACTTCGCGGAACTGTCAAAATAGCAGCAATAAAAGCTCCCGGATTCGGCGACCGCCGTAAAGCCATGCTCGAAGATATTGCCATACTGACAGGCGGCACTGTTATCAATGAAGATCGCGGATTAAAATTAGAGTCTGCAACTGTCGAGATGCTAGGCTCTTGCGAAAAAATCACTATTGATAAGGAAAATACAACTATCGTAAACGGAAACGGAAAGAAAGAAGATATCACAAAACGCATTGAACAGATTCGTACCGAAATGTCGCTTACAACATCCGACTACGACCGCGAAAAATTACAGGAACGCCTTGCGAAAATGTCGGGCGGCGTTGCAGTTCTTTATGTAGGAGCGGCAAGCGAAGTAGAAATGAAGGAAAAGAAAGATCGCGTTGACGATGCTTTAAGCGCAACACGCGCAGCAGCTGAAGAGGGTATAGTTGCAGGCGGTGGCGTTGCTTATATTCGCGCAATTTCAGAACTCGAACAGCTGATAGGCGACAACGAAGATGAAAATACAGGTATCCAGATTGTAAAACGCGCTATAGAAGAACCGCTTCGCATAATTGGCGAAAATGCAGGCGTAGAAGGTTCTATCGTAATACAGAAAGTGAAAGAAGGCAAAGGCAGTTTTGGCTACAATGCACGCACAAACGTTTATGAAGACCTTTATGAGGCAGGCGTTATCGACCCGACTAAGGTTACACGCATTGCGTTGGAAAATGCAGCATCTGTTGCAGGAATGTTTTTGACAACCGAATGTATTCTGGCAGAAAAGAAAGAAGAAAATCCTGCCCCAATGGGAGGCGCTCCCGGAATGGGCGGCATGGGTGGAATGATGTAAAAATCAAACTATTACGATTATTAAAAAAGAGATTGCCTAATTTGAGGCAGTCTCTTTTCTTTTTAGTATTTTTGCTAAAAAACAATTTATATCTTTGCAATATATTATACAAAAACATGGATAAATAATATAAAACTTAATGTGTTTTTATAAATTAACGGATAGAAGCATTTTCATAATAAACTTATTGTTAATAAGCAATTTGAGCAATAACGACTGATTAAGGAACCGGATCATAACCGCTTCTTCCCCATGGATGACACGATAAAATGCGTTTTGCAGTAAGCCATAATCCTTTTATTAATCCATGCTTTTTTAATGCAATAAGCGCATATTCCGAACAGGTAGGAGTAAACCTGCATGTTGGCGGTTTCAATGGAGACAAACAAATCTGATAAAACTTAATCAGCAGGATGAATGGAAATATTACTGTCGTTTTCAATATTTTTTGCAAGGTTTTCAAGCGCCCTGATAATTCCTTTTTCGATTTCTCCGTATGACAATTTTTCTTTTGGCACATATATTATGATTGCATTTATAATCTTTTGCGTGTTGCAGGCAGTATCAGCCGGACAGTTGTGCTTATGTTTCCTGTACGCTTCGCGGATTCGCCGTTTCAATAAATTTCTGTCAACAGCCTTTTTGAAATTTCGTTTTGCAACAGATATTGCAATTTTTGTTGTTTCACTGCCTTGAGCATCTTTAATCACATAATTGACAAGAAACGGATATGTTAAAAATTTTTTACCGTTGCACATAACGTTTTCTATATCTTTGCGAAGGCATAGACGTTCGTTTTTTTTGAAAAAATATCTGCGATACTGCTGCATCCGTCTGTGTTTATTGATTTGCACAATAAACGTCTATTATGTGTTATTATTATTTTTGCTGTTTCAAAAATTTTTCGAGCGCTGTTTTTATTGATGGCATTTCAGGCGTCGGAGCTTTAATTGTAACGTTTAATTTTGCATCTTCGGCAGCTTTTGCCGTTGCAGTTCCGAACGTTACAATAATTTTATCATTTTGCTTAAAACGCGGATAATTTTCAACGAATGATTTAACATCTGCGGGACTGTAAAACACAAGTATATCGTAATCTTTCAGCGAAAATTTTTTCATGTCGGCGTTTATTGTTTTGTAAAGTATTGCTTCGGTATAATCAAGTTTTGCATTTACAAAAGCATCCGACAGATCTGTTTTATGATTATTGTTAAACGCAAGCAGAAATTTATTGGTTTTGTGTTTTGAACTTATAAGTCTCATTATGCTGTCGATACTTCCTGTCCCAAAAAATATTTTGCGTTTTCTGTAAACAATATATTTTTGCAGGTACAGGGCAATTGCTTCTGTTGCACAGAAATACTTCATCGATTCGGGTATGACTATTCTCAATTCTTCGCAAATGCGAAAAAAATGATCTACCGCAGTACGTGCCGTGAAAACAATTGCCGTATGCGACAATATTTCGACACGCTGATGACGAAATTCTTTAACAGTAACTCCTTCTATCTGTATAAGCGGCTTGAAAGTAACTTCTATATCAAAAGTTTCTTCTAAATCGCTATATGGAGATTTTTCTGTAGGTTCGGCTTGGGATATTAGTATTTTTTGTATTTTCATCTTAATTTTCTCTATAAAAAATCAATAATAAGCCATGCAGGCAATATTTCGATAGCGCAAAGGTACAAAATCAAAAAGAATGGTGAAATTTTTTCGGCAATAAAAATCATTGTAATTTTTGCTGTTTTGAATAAATACAACAATATTATAATTATGGAAATTACTGTTAACCAAATATTTATGCTGTTTGAAGGGCTTGAAAAACATAAAGTTAAAAAAAATCCCGAGAACAATCCGTAAATACTTAAAATAATTATTTCTACAGCAAATAATTTACTTTTTAATTCACTGTTTTCAGAAACATATCCGATAATTTTTATAACAGTCAGTTTAAAAAACACATAAAAACATACGCCGGCAGCAATAATTGCAAAAAGCTCCAATGGTATTTTATGCGTTGTGCCAATACGCAATTCAACTAAATAAAAAAATATCGATACCGTAAACATTGAAAAAACTGCAAGCAGATTTGCCGTTTGTGTAAAACCGTGCGAAAAATCACGATAGGTTATGTTTTTATTTTTGTTTGCAAACAAAACAATTCCAAATACCGGCATGTATTTTTTCGCCAATATAAGCGCCACAATATAAATCATCAATAAGCCCGAAACTGTCCAGCTTGTGGTTTCTCTGTCGGCAATATATGCATTTAACGGCATTTTTGCGATTGTGCCTGCATGCAGTAAATTCGATTTACTGTCGAATATTTTCATTGATGCTGTTGCCTTGTCAGCATAAGCATCAATGTCGATATTAATACATGTCTGCATGTCACTGCATGTACAATCGCTGTTGTATGGCTGCCGTTTTGATATGTAATCGCAAATTACCTGCATTTTTATATGTGTAATAAATTAACCGCCTGAGCGTTTTGCTTTGTAGCCTGCTTTTGTCAGCAGTTCCAGCACTTTATTGCAGAAATCTCCCTGAATGATTATTTCTCCGTCTTTAATAGAGCCGCCCGTGCTGCATTTTGTTTTAAGCTCTTTGCCGAGATTTTTCAAATCTTCGGCTGTGCCTATAAAACCTGTAACAAGAGTAACTTTTTTACCTTTGCGCTGTTTTCTGTCAAGGCACACTGTAAGATTTTGCAGGCGAGGCAACAGTGTTTGCTGTTCATCGCCTGTATTCTTCAACTCGTATTGATAATCGGTACTTGTTGAATACACAATGTTTAATCGTGATTTCCAGTCGTTGTTTTTCATGCTGAAA
Organism: Prevotellaceae bacterium; assembly: GCA_031267135.1. Classification (GTDB taxonomy): domain Bacteria; phylum Bacteroidota; class Bacteroidia; order Bacteroidales; family UBA932; genus JAIRKV01. The sequence continues at coordinate 32,573 of JAIRZQ010000077.1, read as the reverse complement.
TCTGAATTAAAATGTCTAAAAAGTCATTTGGCTTTTTAGACATTTCAAAAAATAACTATGAAAAAATTTACAAAATAAGCGTAAAATAAACAAATCAATATTCCCAAAAATCGTGTTCGGTATTTATGATTTCTCTTTCCAAACGTTCCGATTCGAGCATTGATTCCAATCCCGAACGGCTGTAATCGTCAACATGACGGTTGTTCATTGATAGCCCTTCGGAAATTATGCGTGATGAGAATTTTCGTCTTTGAAATACGTCATCGTATGACATTGGCGCAGCTTCGTTTTTTGATGTGTAACATACCGTTTTTGCCAGATATTTACGCGCATCCGGATAATATATCCAAAACAGCTGTTTTTTTGAATATTCGCTTGTTTTTTCTTCGTCGCCATCAGCTGTTATAATTGCACGTTGAAATACCCGAACAGGGCAAATTCCTACTATGCGTACAAACATTTGAGAATAGCGCTTGTCGAAAAACCATTCTTCGGTTATAAGTAATTCCTTAACATCTCCCCAGTTGAAAGTTCCTTTTACAAAAATTGTTGTGTCGCCCGAACCATCCAATTTTTCGTCAACATATTCTCTGTCTTGCGCATCAAACTGTTCGCGAATATCTTTTATTGTAAGAGTATCCGTGTATTCTTCGTTGTAAGCTACTATTTCGCCTTTTTCTATTCCTTCTATCAGAGTTTGTATGAAACTTTTATGAACGTTAGTTTCGATTGTCGGAAAATATAAGGGATGATTTATTTTTTCGCTTAGTTCGACTGCGCGCCATATTTTACGCTGCCACACTACATCGGCTTCTTCCGTTTCCGGATAGGGAACAACGTTGCGCTCTTTAAGGTTTTTTTTGGGAAGATTTGTTCCTGCAACAAGCATTTTCTTTTCATTTTGCTGTCCGGAATTCTGTGTCGGATTAAAATTTTCCTGCGCAAATGCAGCAAATGAAAAAGTTAATCCTAAAATTATAAGTAAAATATTATTTTTCATAATCTCAAATTTATTTTATTCTTATGTCTAATGTTGCCAAATCAACTGCTCCGCCGGGTCCTGTAGCCTTTATGTCTGAAATAAATACGCGCTGTCCCGTTCTTAAATTATTGAACAGTGTTTTTTGTGCGGTTGAAAAATATGCCCCGTTTGAAGGTTCTTCCTTTTCGTATCCGCCGCTGCCTGTAACGCTAACTCTGAACGATGTAACAGTATATTTCAAATCAAATTCAAAGTCATCCGGCATTTTCGCAAGCAATCCCTGCGATGATGCAAGCTCGCTTCGTGTTGCCGACTTTCCCGTGACGCCGCTAACAGCTGCATTTGGCGTAGGAAGCTTTTTAACGCGAAATACTTGCGTTTTCATTTGCTGGCGTACTCCGTTAACTTCAGCCGATACCGATATTTCACAAGTTCTGCTTCCGGTATTTGGGGTTACGATATAACCTGCGCCTTCTTTACGAAGCTGTCCGCCTACACACGATGGCGAAATTTTTTCCTGAGGTACTCCCGAAACCGAAATTTCAACAGGATTATCAACTCCGAGATAAAACACGTTCATCTTTGTGGGTGATATTACTGCAGCCGCTTCTCCTACCTGATATGGAAAATCAAAAGGTACCTGTTCCAGTCCATCCGGTCCCGGGTATTCAACTATTCCCGAAAGATGATGCATGCCTACGGAATTCTGCGTACTTTTGTACAAGATTTTACCCTGCTCGTCCGAGTCAAAATTCATTCCTCCGATTCGTGCCGTAGGCTTAACGCTTGGGTCGTATGCCGCCAGAAATATTTCCGTTTCAAGCGGAGTTCCCTTAATGATATACCTTGAATTTGGAATAACGGCAACCATGAGATTGGAAAACTTGAATGACGATGCATCTATTTCTCCAAGTAAATAGTTCATCATTTGATCTTCACAGTTGCGCACGTCTAACGATATTGACGACAATATAGCCAGATCGGAAATTGCGGGAGCATTGTAAAACGTTGCATATACCCAATCTTTACTGCCTTCAAGACCTTCATCAACATCATCTGTTTTGAGCATTCCTTGTATAGTAGAAATCAATTTTTTACCGTTTTCCGTGTCCGACAGTATTTCGGTAAGTTCGATTTTATACGTTTCAATTTTTCTTCTTAAATCATAACCGCAGCCTTCCGACTCTTCATTTCCATATAAAAGTTGAGTTCCCACATCCGTATTTTCTCTGTTGTCAAGTTTGTATTTGCTGAAATCGCCGTCATAAATACGGGCTTTTTTGCCATCTGCAGCGAATATGAGTTCCTTTTTCAAGGAATCAATATAAGAAGTTAACTCATGTGTTTTTGCTTTTACGGTTTGAGCCTTATCTTTCCACGGTTTAACTTTTTCAACAGATGAATTTTCGGCAGCAATATCAAAACTATTGAATTTACTTTCATTGTTTTGCTTAACAATATCTATAGATTGCCCGAATCTGCTTTCTATAGTTTCAAATGCATCAAGTACTTCGTTTGACACATTCAGCGCCAGCATTGCTGTCAGCACCAAATACATCATATTTATCATTCGCTGTCGGGGACTTAAAATTCCTTGTGCCATTTTTTATTTTATCTTAAATTTGTTATTGCTGTTAACATATTTCCATAAACCGAATTTAATCTTGATACATTTTCGGTAAGCGATTTCATTTGCAGTGATAATTCCGTTGACGACTGGACGGATTTTTTTACATCCGAAACTAACGATACAACTTCATTGTTCAGCATTCCGTATGTTTGTCTGTATTGCTGATTGTCCTTTAATTGTTGTTCAAATGATACTGTTACGTTTCCTATTGTCTTATTCAGGTTATTCAGTTGCAGTTCAAACGATGAATTTACTGCGCCGATGGTTTTGTTAAGCGATGCCAATTGATGTTCAACGGTTGAATTTATTGCTCCTATATTTTTATTCAATGTATTTATGTGCTCGCCATAAACAGTCATTGCTTTTTTGGAATTTTCTATTCCTGTTTGAGTTTCATGTGCAAACGAAGATACGATTTTTGCTGTAGAAGCATACGTTTCGCTTAATGCGTCAGATGTATGCGTTACATTTGCAACAGCTTGATTTGCATTAATCAACGTAGTAGCCAGTTGTTGTGAACCTTGTGAAACGGCAGTCAGCGATGCCATATTTTTAAGAGAATCATCCAGTCTTGTAAGTCCATTTTTTATGCTATCTATCTGTGTTTTGTCTATATTGAAATTTAAATCCAGCAGAGAGCCTGAGTTATTTTTTTTATCCGATTTAGCAACATCTTTTGTTGACATTTCCAATTCGGGATACACATTTTCCCAGCTATACTTTTTAGGCATGGTTTCAAGTGCAGATAAAATAAAAATGAAAAATTCGGTCATCATACCGATAGAAAGCATTATTCCTGCTCCTGTCCAGTGTTGAAGTTTAAACAGAGCGCCAATAATAACAAGCGCTGCCCCTAATCCATACGCAACGTGGATTAATTTTTGAAAAGCCGGTTTGTCGAAAAAATTCACCATAGTTTTTTGATATTTTAATAAGTTAATTTTATTTATGTACTCCCATATATGACCTTACACAACGAAATCCTATATATGAACGTGATTTGTCCTGATATTCGAATGTACGCGAGCCGCATTGCAGATAATAAGCAATATCTTTCCACGAACCACCGCGTATTACCTTGCGTTTCAATGCAGGCGGATCTGATTTTTTAGCATTGTATGCATAGGTAGGCGACAAGTCGTGATAGAACGAATATGCATTTTCGTCGAATGCGTTGTTTGTCCATTCCGCAACATTGCCGGCCATGTCATAAAGTCCGAAATCGTTTGGTTCATACGAACCGACAGGTAATGTTCTCACTCCTCCATCGAGGTCATATTTTCCGCGTTGCGGTTTAAAGTTTGCAAGGAAGCATCCGCTTCTGTTTGTAGTATAAGGTCCGCCCCACGGATATGCCTGCATTGGAAGTCCGCCGCGAGCTGCATATTCCCATTCAACTTCGGTTGGAAGACGATAATGATGAGGAGACTCGCCTTTACGGTGTATTTCCGTTTCGGTTCTGAAATTACAGTAAGCTAATGCTTGTTGCCACGATATTCCTACAACGGGATAATGATTGTATGCGGGATGCCAAAAGTAACGAATCATGAAAGGTTCGTTATATGTAAATTTAAAGTCACGCATCCAACAAAGCGTATCGGGGTAAATGTATGTTGAATTTCTGGTAATGAAATCGCCTCGATTTTTTATTTCGACTTCTTCTCCTTCGTCATTTATAATAGTCCCTTCGTATGATTTTGTTTCCGGATTCCAGATACCTTGTGCTGCCTTGTTAAAATCAATAAACTGCCATTCGTAAATCAATGTGCGTACGTCATATTCCTTTTTTCCAATCAAAGCTTCTTCGCCCGAAATATTAAATTCGTTTATGATTTCGCGTATGCTCTGGTCTTTATAGTTCACTCTTTCTCTCCAGTTTATAAGAGGTTCGTCGAGAGGCGTTCCATCTTCGTCCTCAACAACGAGAAATTCTTCAAATTCCTGTCCGAGCCGTTTTCGCAAATTATATTCTTTTACATAACTTACAAAATCACGATATTCGTAATTTGTGATTTCTGTTTGATCCATCCAGAAAGCATCTACGGTTTCGGTACGCGGATCATTGTTGAACGACAGCATTATATCTTCGTCGCTTGCTCCTACCACGTAATGCCCTCCGGGTACGAGCACCATTCCTCTTGGCGGAATTTCAGTTCGTTTCATGCCGGACATCCCTTGAACTTTTTGCTTATCATGGGGAGTCCATGATCCGCCAAGATTATTGCCGCTTCCTTTTTTGAACAGCGAACATCCTGTCATTAATCCACTCAGTAATACACACATTAAAATGTTTAGTGCTAATAATTTTCTCATATTATTAATTTTATAAATAACGAATACTTTTACGTTGATTATTTCTTTTTCCTGTTGATATTGAAAAGCGGTAACTCACTAAAAATTCGTGAGCGCCGCCGCCGTATTTCTCTATGTCTGTTGTAAAATAGTCATACGAATAGCCTATCTTTAAATTCTTTATCAATTCCAAGCCTATTGTAATAATTACAGCTTCGTCCAGCCTGTATGACAGTCCTGCCCAATATTTTTTTTCGTAAAATAAATGTGCATTTGCAGTATATTTTCCAACGCCCAAGTCGGTACTCATATAAATGGATGGACGTAATTCATAATTATCCGTAAACCCGAATATTAAGCGGTACCCTGCCACAGCGTAAAAAGTTCTTCCAAATTTTATTTTTTCGCTTGTTTTTGTTATTGCCGTGCGATTTATGTGCATGCACGACAGTCCTGCAAAAAATTTATCGTTTGTATAATATACTCCTAATCCCGCATCAAACGCTGTTGTGTTTACATCTCCCGTGGGAAGCGCAACATCTCCTGCCTGATCGTCCGGCAATCGCCAGTCGCTTGAGTCGAATTTGCTGTTTATCATTCCAAGCGACACGCCTACGCCAAGCTTGCCTTTCGAAAGTTCGAAAATGTACGAATATCCCAGGTTAAATCCGGGAGTAGTCAAATAGCCTATCTTATCATTAAAAACCGACATGCTGATCCCGCTGTTTATGAAACCGAGCGGCCCGTTAACATTCAATGTTGTAGTAACAGGCGAGCCATCCATATCCTGCATTTGGATACGATTAACAGCGGTTGCGCAAAACAAGCCATCATCATCAATGCCATAGCTTCCGGGATTTATGTATCCCAAATTAAAAACGCCTTGACTTAAGTAACTGTCCTGTTGCGCCATCGACCTTATTGCACATAGCAACATAGCTATCATTATTAGTTTTTTTACCACTGTATCTATTCAAAAAATCAACTTTTTTATATTAGTTGAACTGCAAAATTATACATTTTTTATTTATCAACAAATATTTATCAACAAATAATTTTCTGTAATTATATTTTTTTCAAATTATTAACAATTCGTTTTTGTTTTTTAACCCAATTTTTATATTTCATTTATTCGCTGCAAAGAAATATCTTTGTTGTATATTTGCAGACATTAGGCAATCATGTAGGCAGTTATTTTTTACCTGCTTGCAACGATTTTTTTTATTTTCCCAATCAAATTTTTATATGACTGTATTTTTCCATATACCATAAATTGTAAAATAACTTTTATGTGTTTTTTTGCAAAATGAAGAATTATTTTTTTGCCGCCGTCTTTTTTTTCTTTGCTTTTGGCTTGGTTACCTTATCCTTTTGTTCTTCAATTAGTGCCAAACAGTCTTTTTCCGTAAGCGTTTTCGGATCCTGCGTTTTGGGTATTTTATAATTTCTGCCACCGTATGCAATATACGGGCCATAAAATCCGTTAAGCACTTCTATATCTCCGAATTTTGCAATGTTGCGCTCGCTTTCCATTTTGCGTTTTCCTTCAATCAGTTCTATCGCCCGTTCTATTGTGATTGTGTAAGGGTCGTCAACATCTTTTTTCATTGAAATAAATTTTGAATCGTGAAGCACATAAGGACCAAAACGTCCCACAGATGCGACAACTTCCATGTTTTCGTATGTACCTATTGTACGAGGAAGTTCAAACAGTTTCAATGCTTCGTCAAGTGTAAGCGTTTCGATAAGCTGTCCTTTGCTCATGCTTGAGAATTTTTTGTCGGGGTCGTCATTTTCGCCGAGCTGCACTATCGGACCGAATCGTGCAATGCGCGCCAATACCGTTTTACCGCTTTTCGGGTCAACGCCTAAAATGCGTTCGGTATTAGCTGTCTGTGAATTTTCGAGCGAATCGTCAACTTTTTTATGAAAAGGTTTATAGAAATCATTGAGCATGACAATCCAGTCTAATTTTCCGGTGGCAATTTCATCAAAATATTCTTCGATTTTTGCAGTAAAGCGGTAATTAAGAATTGTAGGGAAATTTTCGGTAAGAAAATCATTAACTGCAATTCCTATGTCACCGGGAAAAAATTTTGATTTTTCAACGCCGACAGTTTCCGTCTGTTTTTCCGATTTTATATCGTTTGACTTCAGTGTGAGTTTTGTATAGTCGCGTTCTATGCCGGGTCTGTCTTCTTTCGACACGTATTCGCGAGTTATTATTGTTGAGATTGTGGGCGCATAAGTTGACGGGCGACCGATTCCCAATTCTTCCAGTTTTTTTACCAGACTTGCTTCCGTATATCGCGGAGGATGTTGCGAAAAGCGCTGTACAGCCGTGACTTCTTTGCGATTGATGATTTGTCCTGCAACAAGAGCGGGCAGCAATCCCGATGTTTCCGTTTTTTCGCTGTCGTCATCGTTCGATTCCATATAAATTTTTAAAAATCCATCGAAAGTGATAATTTCACCTGTTGCCTGAAATTTTTCCTTATTGTTGGATATATTTATGCTTATTATTGTTTTTTCGAGTTCGGCATCTGACATTTGCGAGGCTATTGTACGTTTCCAAATCAAATCATACAGTTTTTTTTCCTGTGCACTTCCTTCTATTTCCACATTTTGCAAATATGTGGGACGAATTGCTTCGTGTGCTTCCTGAGCTGATTTTGCCCTGGTTTTGTATTGACGTGTTTTTATATATTTTTCGCCGAAAAGATTTGTTATTGTCTGTTTTGCTGCATTCAAAGCCAAAGTTGAAAGATTTGTAGAATCGGTACGCATGTATGTTATAAGTCCGCGTTCGTACAGACGCTGCGCGATGTTCATTGTTTGCGCCACCGAAAATCTGAATTTTCTACTTGCTTCCTGTTGCAGAGTTGATGTTATAAACGGCGCGGACGGCGATTTTTTCGACGGCTTTTTATCCGTACTTTCAACGGTAAATATTGCACTTTTGCATTTTTCAAGAAAATCGCTTGCTTCCTTTTCGGTTTTAAAGTCCGATGTAAGCGTCGCTTTAAGGTGAAATTTTTCGTCTTTGCTTACCGGCGTGAATATTGCCGAAACTTTATATGCCGATTCGCTTTTGAAATTCATTATTTCGCGTTCGCGTTCCACAATAAGACGCACGGCAACCGACTGTACCCGTCCTGCCGACAGTGCAGATTTTATTTTTTTCCACAAAACGGGCGAAAGTTCAAATCCCACCAATCGGTCGAGTATTCGTCGAGCCTGCTGTGCATTCACAAGGTTCAAATCAACCGTTCGCGGATTTTTTATTGCGTTTTGAATGGCATTTTTTGTTATTTCGTTGAAAGTAATACGTTTGGTATTTTTATCATCGAGTTTGAGTACATTTTGCAAATGCCATGCTATAGCTTCCCCTTCGCGGTCTTCATCGGATGCGAGCCATACGGTTTTTGCCTGTTTCGACAGTTTTTTCAGTTCATCAACAAGTTTTTTCTTATCGGATGAAACTACATATTCAGGCTTGAAATTATTGTTAACATCCACTCCAAGCCCCTTTTTTGCCAAGTCGCGAATATGTCCGTAGCTTGATGTTACAAAATAATCTTTACCTAATAATTTTTCTATTGTCTTTGCTTTTGCCGGCGATTCTACTATTACTAAATTTTCTTGCATGAAATATATTTTTTTTCAGCTCTTTGTTTGTGATTTATTATAAATAAAAAAGAGCTGTTTTGTTTCGTTTTATAAATATTTTAACTCCTATTCATTAAATTTTGGAGTAAAATTTTTCACAAAGTAAAAACAAAAAAAATAATGTTCAAAAATTTTTTTTTATCCAAAATTAGAAAATAATTATCGGGCTAATAGTTATATTACTGATAATGAGTATAATGTTTTGCATTTTTCAATTATTAAAAAATCTCATTATTATAAAGTCATAAAGTCAAAATTTAAAAATTCATGCGCTTTTCACGTATTTGCTATGAATTACGAATGGATTGTTGCACTGCATTGCTCTTAACTATTAAAAATATTACTTCATTAAAAGACAATTCAATAAAAGCAATCTTTCGTGCAAATATCATTCGGCGCGATTTTTGCTCAATGTTATTTTACATATATTTTATTTGCACATAAATATATGACTTGCGACTATCCTATTGCTGTTCCGTTTGTTACTTCGCGGACAGGCCGTATCAAAACCGATTTTCCATCGGCATCTTCTACCGAAAGTATCATTCCTTCGCTCATCATGCCGAGTATTTTTCGCGGTTCAAAATTTGCAACAAAACAAACCTGCGTGCCGATCAATTCTTCGGGCGAAGGATATGACTGCGCAATGCCCGAAAGTATTGTTCGTTCACCTGTTCCATCGTTTATCGTGAACTGTAAAAGCTTGTCGGATTTCGGAACTTTTTTACAGTCTGTAACCACCCCTGCACGAATATCGGTTTTCATGAAATCGGCGAAAGCTATATTGGGCTTTACGGCATTAGGTTTGTAACTGTTTAACTCGTTTGCTTTTTTCGTATCCAAAAGCTTTTGTATCTGTTTTGCTATCGCGTCATCTTCGATTTTATCGAACAGCAATTCCGCTTTTCCAAGGGCTTCGCCTGTTTTCAGCAAATCGGGCTTTCCAAAACTGTCCCATTTGTATTGACTAATGTTTAGCATTTTCAATAATTTCTGTACTGTAAAAGGCATAAACGGCTCTATGGCAACTGTAAGGTTTGCACATATTTGCAGCGATATTGAAAGAATTGTAGATACTCTGCTCATGTCTGTTTTTGCAAGTTTCCACGGTTCGGTATCGGCGAGGTATTTATTGCCGAGGCGGGCAAGGCTCATTGTTTCTTTCAATGCTTCCCGGAAACGGTATGCTTCAATTGATTCTTCAATATTTTGTTTTATTTTGGGTATTTCGGCAAGAGTTTCGCTGTCGTAAGCGGTTGTTTGATTTATTGCAGGAACTTTATTGTCGAAATATTTTGCAGTCAAAACAAGAGCGCGGTTCACGAAATTTCCAAGTATTGCGACAAGTTCGCTGTTGTTGCGGGCTTGAAAATCTTTCCACGTAAAGTCATTGTCTTTTGTTTCGGGAGCATTTGCGCACAGCGCATATCTTAAAACGTCTTCTTTGCCTTTAAACTCTTCGAGATATTCGTGCAGCCACACAGCCCAGTTACGCGAAGTGGAAAGCTTGTCGCCTTCGAGATTTAAAAATTCATTTGCAGGAACATTGTCAGGCAAAATATATTCACCGTGGGCTTTGAGCATTGCGGGAAAAACTATGCAATGAAAAACAATATTGTCTTTTCCTATGAAATGCACGAGTTTTGTTTCGGCATCTTTCCAGTATTTTTCCCATTTGTCGGGACAAAGCTCAATAGTATTCGATATGTATCCTATAGGAGCATCAAACCATACATACAGCACTTTTCCCTGCGCTCCTTCTACAGGAACGGGAACTCCCCAGTTCAAATCGCGGCTTACGGCGCGCGGCTGTAATCCTAAATCTATCCACGACTTGCATTGACCGTAAACATTGGTTTTCCAGTCTTTATGATTTTGCAGAATCCATTCCTTAAAAAAGTCTTCGTATTCGTTCAATGGCAAGTACCAGTGTGATGTTTCGCGCAGCGATGGCATACTGCCGCTGATTGCCGAATGAGGATTTATTAATTCCATCGGACTTAACGCAGAACCGCATTTTTCGCACTGGTCGCCATAAGCATTTTCGTTGCCGCAATGCGGGCAAATGCCTGTAATGTAGCGGTCGGCAAGAAACTGATGCGCTTCTTCATCATAATACTGTTCGCTTGTTTTTTTGATAAACTTGCCGTTGTCGTATAATTTTTTAAAGAAATCGGAAGCGGTTTTATGATGAATTTTTGAAGTTGTTCGCGAATAAATATCAAATGAAATTCCAAAATCCTCAAACGACTTTTTTATTACGGCATGATATTTATCAACAATATCCTGCGGTTTAACGCCTTCTTTTCGAGCTTTAATGGTAATCGGAACGCCATGCTCATCGCTTCCTCCGATAAAAACAACATCTTCGCCTTTCGAGCGCAAATAACGAACATAAATATCGGCAGGAACGTAAACTCCCGCAAGGTGTCCTATGTGTATCGGACCGTTTGCATACGGCAATGCCGATGTTATTAAATATCGTTTTGGTTTGTTCATATATAATAAATTTTAGCCCGCAAAGGTAATAAAATAATAATAAATATTGTAGTTTGGTAAAAGTTAACCGGCACCGGCAAATTAGCCGTTTCCCACGAACAGGCAGACAGTTTCGGAAAATAATACTTTACTCATGTTACGCAGGACAATCAAAGTTACGTTGCCTTTCAGGCAATATTTTCATAACCGCAGGTCGCTGACCTGCGGTTATGAAGATTACGTCCTTTCAGGACGGCGAGATTCTGAAAGATGATGCGTAACATGAGTACTTTATATTTTTACAGTATGTTATTTAATCGTTCCTTAATGAGTATATTTTTCAGAGATAAAAGATAATAAAGAAGTTTTTTCTGTTATTTTAGATTTGAACGACCGGATTTATACCATCATTCCGGCGAAAGTAAATTTTGATGCTCAAAAGAGTCAAACTCGATGCTTTGAGAGCCGATTTCGATGCTCAAAGAGTCAAACCCGATGCTTTGAAAGTAAATTTTGATGCTCAAAGAGTCAAACTCGATGCTTTGAGAGCTGATTTCGATGCTCAAAGAATCAAATTCGATGCTTTGAGAGCCTATTTCGATGTTCAAAAAGTCAAACTCGATGCTTTGAGAGCCGATTTTGATGCTCAAAGAATCAAACTCGATGCTTTGAGAGCCGATTTCGATGCTCAAAGAGTCAAACTCGATGCTTTGAGAGTCGATTTTGATGCTCAAAGAGTCAAACTCGATGCTTTAAAAGTTGATTTTGATACCCTCTGTTCGGCGCAGGCTCTGCCCAATGTCATCAAGTTAAGGAAAAAACCGTTTCACCGTCATTGCGAAGCGGAACGCCGAAGCAAGCCAAAAAAATACAGATAAAACTCTTTCTTTATGGCTTGCTTCGCTTCGCTCGCAATGACGGACTTTTGAAAAACAAAAACCTAACAGGTTTTTGAAACCTGTTAGGTTGGGCTGCGCTATTTTTTTATCTATTATAATTATCTATGACATCTTCTATTAATTTTTTTTCCTCCTCATCGTATTCCCTAAATTGTCTATCTTCTATAGAAAATGTTTTTGCTGTTAAATAACTCTCATACATTTTATATAAGGACTCTATTAATTCTTCTTCAGTAGATGCTTCTGTTAATTTTAATTTGCTAATTACATCTTTTGAAACATATAAATTATCAAAAGGAATATCATCTTTATCTTGTATCATTGGCGCTATTATATTTTCAATTACATCATAACAGTCACATAAATATAAACGAACAGGATTTTTATATTTAAAAATATCTTGCAATAAAAATTTTATACATTCTGAAGAATCTAATTCAATGCTATCTCCTTTCTTTTTATATGCTCCTATTAAAAAAGGAATAGTAAGTCCCTCTGTAATTTTCTTTTCGTCTTTAAATTTAGCAATAACTTTATACCAAAAAGGTTCTTTATTTTTAAAAATTAATACCATACCACCCTTTATTCTCTGCAATACTTGGATTGCAACTGCCGGAGCCGGGATTTCCCCCATAGCCTATCTCCGCATAATCTGCCGATGTGCGTACTGTTTGCCTGTTTTTTTAATCCATAAGCATACAATATTTACATTAATAATTGCAAAGTTATAACATTATTTGACAATAATGAAAAATTTGTGCAATATTTTTCATGAAACAAAAATTGGTTCTGTAATGAATAGTGCGGGCAGATAGTTGCTCCTTAAAAAATATATTTTTCAGAGATAAAAGATAATAAAGATATTTTTCCTGTTACTTTTGCGTTAAGGCAAAAGTAACAGGAAAAATATTATTTATTTTGCAAAGTTTTATGTCTGTATTGATTAAAACCCTGCAATTTTTTCATATTATTTTCATTCATAATTATTTATTAATAAATGTTTTATGATCTTTTTAATGAACAGCTATTTAATGAATGGTCAGCAATTGAATAAAAAGGTTCTGTAACGAATCGTGCGGGTAGATAAGATATTAATTCCAAATTTGAACTGCGTAATTTAAACCGTCATTCCGGCGAAAGCCGGAATCCCATGAATGATGAGATTGCTGGGCACGCCAGCAATGACGGGCTAAACAAATAATTGTCAATTAAAATGTTCCGTTAGGACTTTTATATCAATAGAAAGCAATTTTAAAACATTTTAAAATATCCGTTAGGACATTCATTGATGAAACATCGACGAGGTTTTAGTTGTGATTTGATACATTTTCTATTGATATTTATGCCCTGTCGGGTAAAATCGTTGAATAACAGTGTTTTAAAATTATGCTTATCCGAAAGTCGGCTTGATATATGCAAAAAAATATTATTTCAATAATTTTGCAACATTTTTCCGATGGAATATTATAATGTAAAGTATTGAAACTGTGATTGCCGAATCGGCAATATTGAATATCGGTCTGAAAAATATAAACTCTTCGCCTCCCCAAAATGGAAACCATGATGGAAAATGTCCCGTAAGTATCGGGAAATAAAGCATGTCAACAACTCTGCCCTGAAGAAGCGGCGCATATCCTCCGCCTTCGGGAAATATTGCCGCAACATGTCCGTATGAATCGCTGAAAATCTGTCCGTAAAAAATGCTGTCGATAATGTTTCCTGCTGCGCCTGCAAGCAGCGCCGCAATGCCGATTATGAAAGCGGCAGGGTATTTTTGACGAATGATTTTTACCAGCATCCACGCAATTATGCAAATTGCAAATATTCTGACAATCGACAGAAAAAGTTTTCCCCACTGCCCGCCGCCGAACTCCATGCCAAAAGCAAATCCCGAATTTTCGGTAAAACATATTTGAAACCAGTTGCCGAATACATGTATGCTGTCGCCAAGCTGCATGTTTGTTTTTACGAGTATTTTCACAACCTGGTCGATAAGCAAGATTATGATAATCGTGCTTACTGCCAGTATTGATTTTTTGTTTGTCAACATAATTTTATATTAAAAAAACGACTCGAGTTCAGTTTACTTGCTTCGAGTCGTAAATTGCGTTCATCGGGAATTATCTTTTGTTTTTTGCTTCAATGCTCAATGTTGCATGAGGTACGGCATATAAGCGTTCTTTTGAAATCAACTTGCCTGTTTCGCGGCATATTCCGTAAGTTTTATTTTCGATGCGAACCAATGCTCTTTCCAGATCCAAAATAAATTTTTTTATTCGCTCAAGCTGCTGTCCCGATTCTTCTTTTGACAGAGTTGCCGCTCCATCTTCCAAAACTTTGAACGATGGCGAAGTGTCTTCGGTATCGTTGCTTCCCCCATGCGATATTGTCGATTTCAAAAGTTCATAATTGTTTCTTTCTCTTTCGAGTCTGTTGATAATTCGCTGTTTGAAATCTGCAAGTTCCATATCTGAGTACCTTATGCGAGGAGGTTGCGGTTCCGCAGTTTTTTTTGCCGTCAGCGTTTTTTGTATTGGCTTTGCTACTTCCTTTGCCGCTATTCTTTTAACCGCAGACTTTTCGACTGTTTTTTTTTCAGTTGCTTTTTCAACTTCTTTTACTGTTTGTTTTACTGATACTACTTTGCCTGTATTTTTTTTAGCTGCTGTTTTTACTTTTGTGTCAGCAGTTTTTTTAATAACTTTTTTAGTTGCTTTTGCCGCTTTTTTTGTTGAAACTGTTTTATTTGTATTTTTTTTAGCTGCTGTTGTTACTTTTGTATCAGCAGTTTTTCTGACAATTTTTTTTGTTGCTTTTGCCGCTTTTTTCGTTGAAGCAGCCTTGTCTGCACTTTTTTTAACTACAGTTTTTCCGACAGCTTTTTTATCTGCTGCTTTTACTGTTTTTTTCGTTGAAGTTGCTTTTTTTACTGTTTTTTCAGTTGCAGGCTTAACTGCCTTTGCAGATTTTTTTGCTTTTACTGTTCTTAATAATTTTGCGTCAACAGCCTTTTTATCTGCAACCTTTTCAGTTGCAGTTTTTTTTACTTCGTTTTTCTTTACTGCTTTTGCTTTTTTCAGAGCATCGCTTTTTTTATCTGCTGCTTTTTTAGTTGCTTTAGTATTTTTCGCTGCCATAATTTCTTTCATTTAATATTTTGTTACATCCTAAAAATGCGCAAATGTACAAAAAAAAATTAATATCCTATTTATCACAATAATTTCTCAACTCTTGCCTTTACATAAATATCATCCAAGTCCAAAGCATTGCCATCATCAATATGGTCTTCAAAATAGATTTTTGCAGCAAGAGTTTGTGTTGATATGTAATCGTAAAACGAGTTTACCGCTTTCACTATTATGTCGTTTTTTTCGATATGAATGTTGATTTTGTCGGTTACATCAAAGCTGCTGTTTTTGCGTATGTTCTGTATTCTGTTGACAATTTCGCGGGCAATACCTTCGTCAAACAATTCGGGCGTAATTGTCGTATCCACGGCTATTGTGAGTTTTCCTTCGGTTGCAACCAGCATGCCCGGAATATCTTCAAAAGTTATTTCAACATCTTCGAGTGTAAGATTTACATCTCCCGAAGGTAAATTTAAAGTTAATTTAGACTGATTTTCCAAAACGGTAATATCATGCTGCGAAAATTCCGAAAGTGCAGTTGAAATTTCTTTCATTTGCTTGCCGTATATCTTTCCCAATGTTTTGAAATCAGGTTTGATTTTCTTTATGATTATTCCCGTAGCATCGTCCAGAAATTCCATTTCCTTTACGTTTACTTCATTAAGTATTAACTGCTTAACGGCTTCAATATTATTTTTCATATCTTCGTTTGAAACGGGAATCATGATTTTCCAAAGCGGCTGACGCACTTTTTTATTTGCTTTGCGGCGAAGAGCCAGCACCATGGAACACACCTGCTGCGCAAGGTTCATTTTATCTTCAAGACCGGCGTTTATCAGCGATTCATCGCAAACGGGAAAATCTGCCAAATGCACCGAATTTTCACCGTATCTATGGCTTACTTCATTCAAATCACAAAACAGATTATCGCAAAAGAAAGGCGCGATTGGCGCGGCAAGCAAGGCAACCGTTTGCAGGCACTGTTGCAGCGTTTGATATGCAGCAAGCTTATCGGCATTCATTTTTCCTCCCCAAAAGCGTTTACGGTTCAAACGCACATACCAGTTGCTCAAATTGTCGATAACAAAATCCTGAATTGCCCGTCCTGCGCGCGTAGGCTCATAATTTTCGTAGGCGTTTTCAACTTCCTTAATCAGTGAGTTCAATAACGAAATTATCCATACGTCAATTTCCGGACGCTCGTTAATGGGCATTTCCGTCTCGTTGCCCTTGTAGCTGTCGACATTTGCATAAAGCGCAAAAAACGAATATGTATTGTAAAGCGTTCCGAAAAATTTGCGTTTAACCTCATCAACGCCGGCTATGTCAAATTTAAGATTATCCCACGGTTGCGAATTTGTTACCATATACCAGCGAAGGGTATCGCTTCCGTATTCGTTCATTACGGCAAAAGGTTCGACTGCATTGCCCAGTCGCTTACTCATTTTATTTCCGTTTTTATCGAGAACAAGACCGTTTGAAATTACATTTTTAAACGAAACGCAGCCTTTTACCATCGTTGCTATTGCATGAAGCGTGAAAAACCATCCGCGAGTCTGGTCAACGCCTTCGGCAATAAAGTCGGCAGGGAAAGCGTCTGATATTTTTCCCATATAATGCTGCTGAGCAAAAGGCATTGCTCCCGAATCAAACCAGACATCAATCAAGTCAAGCTCGCGCTTCATAGGCTCGCCCTTTTCCGAAACCAAAACAATATCGTCGATGTAAGGACGGTGCAAATCGATTTTTCCGTAATTCTCCTTTGAAAAATCGCCAACCGTAAAGCCTTTTGCCTTATACGGATTTTCGTTCATTAAGCCTGACGATACCGATTTTTCTATTTCACTGTACAGTTCTTCTATGGAACCTATGCATTTCTGTTCGTTTCCATCGGCTGTACGCCAGACAGGCAGAGGCGTTCCCCAGTATCGAGTTCGTGAAAGGTTCCAGTCTTGAAGATTTTCGAGCCATTTCTCAAAACGTCCTGTACCTGTGTTTTCGGGTTTCCATCTTATTGTACGATTCAATTCGACCATTGCGTCTTTTTGTGCTGTAGTTTTTATGAACCACGAGTCGAGAGGATAGTAAATTACAGGCTTGTCGGTTCGCCAGCAATGCGGATACGTATGAACGTGCTTTTCGATTTTGAACGCTTTATTTTCCTGCTTAAGCATCACGCACAAATCAATATCCAAAGTAGTATCTTTTTCTGTGAGATTCTTGTCGTAATCGTTTTTAACAAACCTTCCGGCGTATTGCTTATAGCTTTCATCAACATACTTTCCGGCAAAGCCGGCATCCAAATCTTCGACGTCGTAAAATTTTCCTCTGCGGTCAACCATAGGCTGTATGTTTCCGTTTTTGTCTATTAAATGCAGCGGAGGAATATTTGCCGTTTTTGCCACGCGAGCATCGTCGGCTCCGAAAGTCGGCGCAATATGTACAATTCCTGTACCATCATCGGTTGTAACATAGTCGCCGGCAATTACGCGAAAGGCATCGCCGCGAGGATTTACCCATGCTATAAGCTGTTCGTATCGGATGTCAATAAGATTTTTTCCCGAATATTCCTTTATGATTTCAAAAGGTATCTTTTCATTAAAATACTTTGAAACCAAATCTTTTGCAAGAATAAAAACACATTCTTTTCGGCTGTATGGGTTTTCGGACTTTACGGCGCAATATGCAATTTTTTCGCCTACGCAAAGAGCGGTGTTAGATGGTAAAGTCCACGGTGTTGTTGTCCACGCAAGAAAATACATATCCAAACCGGCGCCTGTATCGTTAAACAAAAACTCCGATTTTTCGTTTCTTATGACCTTGAACTGAGCGGTAACCGTAGTATCTTTTACATCCCGGTAGCATCCGGGCTGATTTAGCTCGTGCGTACTGAGTCCTGTTCCCGCTGCAGGCGAATACGGTTGTATGGTGTAGCCTTTGTATAGCAAATTTTTGTTATACAAATCTTTCAGGAGAAACCATAACGTTTCCATGTAATCGTTGTCGCAGGTAATATACGGGTCGCTCATGTCAATCCAGTAACCCATTTGGCGTGTAAGTTTTTCCCAAAGTTCGGTATATTTCATCACTTCCTTTCGGCAGGCAGTATTGTATTCATCAACAGATATTTTTTTGCCTATATCTTCTTTTGTTATTCCGAGCATTTTTTCAACGCCAAGTTCTACCGGCAGTCCGTGAGTATCCCAGCCGGCTTTGCGCTTTACCAGAAATCCCTTTTGAGTTTTGTATCTGCAAAAAATATCCTTTATTGCACGAGCCATAACATGATGTATTCCCGGCATGCCGTTTGCAGATGGAGGACCTTCGTAAAAAGTAAAAACAGGACAGCCGTTGCGCATTTCGATGCTTTGGTCGAATGTTTTTTCTTCGTCCCATTTTTTCAGGATGTCATTGTTGATTTGCGTTAAATCGAGACTTTTATATTCTTTGAATTTCATAACAGTAAAGATATTTCAATAAAAATTAGCCGCAAAGATAGTAAAAACAATTATGATTTTTGAACTAACCTGAAAATGCGGAATGTTGCAAGTGCAAAAACAGAAAACGGCAATGCATAAATATGAATGGAAAATAAGCGAGATGTAAAATAAAACGAATAAAAAACATAATTGCCGAATTTCAGATAATGACATGAGGGCTGTTTCGATAATTTTTGAAATATGTTTACAACCTGTTTTACTGCCAATAAAAACGATACGCACCTTTTGATAAAACGGTAAGTATCGTTCGGTCAAACGATGCGCATCGTTTTGTTGAACGACACGCATCGTTTTTGTAATTCGTAATTTTAATTCCCTTATAGGGATTTACAGGGAGCAGGAGTAGCCGCTACCGGCAACCGGTTTTAATCATGCGGAAAAGTACATTTATAATTTCCCGTAACGAGTGTTTTCTTTTTCTTTTTTGCAGCCTTCCGTTTTTTCTATAACTTGCCATCAGGTTGGCTGGACAGTACGTCTTATTCATCTTTTTGTAATTATTTATTTTGATAGTCAAATAAGATAATAAATACACTCCAATTAACCAACTGAAATTAAGTATACCATAATAGAGTTTATATTTAATAAAACATTATACTACCTTATCTACAATATATAATTCTTTCGTCATTGCAAGGAGTGTAACGACGAAGCAATCTCTATAAAAGAACATAGCAACCGGATTGCTTCACCGCAAGCGGTTCGCAATGACGATTCAATAAATTGATACATTTTAAGCAGGTAATAATCTGTTCTATATAATATTTATTAAGCAATCATAAATTCAAAACAGTTTCCTAATCTCTAAATCACTTTTTACATTAAAAAATATTGCTCCAATCATAAAATTATACGCTAAAATCAAAAAAAAACTATTATCATTATCTACAAATTGAAAAAAGTATTAACTTTGCGCCTCAATTGTGAAAAGTTACGTGAAATATTAAATATCAAAAAATATGCAAAGTAAAGGAACTATCAAACTTATAACTGTTCTTTTGATTTTGGCTTGTATGTATCAATTATCGTTTACATTGGTAACAAGCCGCGTTGAAAGCGCTGCAGAAGCATTTGCAACAGTTGTGGATGAAAATGGAATAACAAGAATCGATGAAAGCAAACAAACTGCTTATCTTGATTCAATAGCGGCAGATAACGTATATCCGTTTGGGTTATTCACTTACAAAGAATGTCAGGAAAAAGCGTTGGCGCTCGGTCTTGACCTTAAAGGCGGTATGAATGTTATGCTCGAAGTTTCGGTTGCCGATATGATAAAAGCGCTGGTAAACAACGGTAATGATCCTGATTTTCAGCGGATACTTTCTACAACCATAACAAAATACACTAATAGCGGAAGGGATTTTCTGACACTGTTTGATGAAACATGGAGAGAAATTGCACCCAATAAAACAATGGCGTCTCTTTTCGTTTCATACGATGGAAAAGTAAAAGACATCACACATTCTACATCCAACGAAGATGTAATAAAATTCATAGCCGCTCAAGTTGAAAGCACCATAAACAATTCATTCAACGTACTTCGTAACCGTATAGACCGTTTTGGAGTTGTTGCGCCGAATATTCAAAAAGTAGGCAATTCCGGCAGAATCCTGGTTGAATTACCGGGCGTAAAGGAACCCGAACGCGTACGTAAACTCCTGCAAGGAACGGCAAGTCTCGAATTTTGGGAAACATTCGACTGTAGAGTCGAAGGCATTAGCCAGTATATAGTGGACTCCGACAAAAGGATAAAAGAATTGCAGGATGCCGAAAAAGCATTAAACCGGTCGGCATCGGATACAACTTCGGCAAACGCAACAGATTCAGACACTGTCGGCGAAAACAGGGATTTACTTGCAGCAGCCGACAACTCATCCGAAACCGATACTCTGCTCAGCAAACTCGGTCAGGACAGCACAGGCACGGAACAGGCACAGCAAAACTTAAGAGAGCAGTATCCTCTGTTGTCAATATTAAGCCTGAATTACGACGTTGACAGAAACAACGACAGATATAAAAAAGCCTGCTTAGGTCGCGCACATTATCGCGATACGGCAAAAATAATGGAAATGCTGGCGCTTCCGCAGATAAGCATGATGAAACCCAACAACCTGCGTTTTGTGTGGACAAGCAAGCCGGCTGATGCGGAAGGCGTATATTATGAATTGATAGCTATAAAGCTTAATCCACGATACAGCAACGAAGCTCCTCTCGCAGGAGATGCTATAGTTGACGCACGCAGAGAATTTAATCAGACAACAGGTTCGTTTCCTTACGTAAGCATGTCGATGAACAATCAAGGCACAAAAACATGGGCGCAACTTACCAAAAACAACATAGGTCGCGAGATAGCGGTTGTTCTTGATGGATTTGTTTATTCGTACCCCAACGTTCAGCAGGAAATATCAGGAGGAACTTCACAGATTACAGGACAGTTCTCTACTCAGGAAGCCGACGATTTGGTAAACGTTTTGAGTTCGGGTAAAATGCCCGCTCCAGCCCATATAGTTCAGGAAGCTGTAGTAGGTCCCACGCTTGGCAAGGAATCAATCGATGCGGGAATGCTATCGTTTATACTGGCATTTCTGGTAATTCTTATTTATATATGGTTTTTTTACAATACTGCAGGTTTGGCGGCAAACATAGCTCTGGTGGTAAACGTATTTCTTATTTTCGGAGTTTTGGCGTCATTCGGAGCTGTACTCACAATGCCCGGCATTGCAGGTATAGTACTAACGCTTGGTATGGCGGTAGATGCAAATATCATTATTTATGAACGCATCAAGGAAGAGCATATCGCAGGGAAAGCTTTGCGTCTGGCTATAGCCGACGGATACAAAAATGCATATTCGGCAATTATCGATGGACAGCTTACAACGCTTATAACAGGTATAGTATTGCTTTCCTACGGAACAGGACCTGTAAAAGGTTTTGCAACTACGCTCATAATCGGTATTGTTACGTCACTGTTTACATCAATATTTATTTCGCGACTAATTTTTGAATGGCTGCTGAATCGCGGTAAAAACATCAAGTTCGGATTTTCGTGGTCGTTACGGTTTTTGAAAAATACAAAATTCAAATTTATAGAAGCGCGTAAAAAAGTGTTTACTGTTGTTGCTATTGTATGGCTTGCAGGACTGGTAATAATATTTACAAAAGGATTCAGCCAGGGGGTTGATTTTACGGGAGGGAGAACTTATGTCGTCAAATTCGACAGGAATGTTACATCAAATGAAGTTCGCGAGGCTTTACTGGGCGAACTGGAAGGAACAGCCGAAGTAAAACAGTACGGCAATTCCGACCAGATGAAAATTACAACAAAACACAAATACGGCGACCAGTCGGAAAATGCGGATGCCGAAGTTGAAGCTGCATTGTATAATGCTCTGAAAGGATTATTTGTCGAGTCTGACATAACTTTTGATGAATTTGTGTCAACGCAAACCAATCCTCACGGAATCATAAGCTCTGAAAAGATAGGTCCTACAATAGCAAGCGACATTACGCGAAGAGCAATCTGGGCGGTTATTATTTCACTCTTCCTCATATTTGCCTACATTGCGGTTCGCTTTTCGCAATGGCAATGGGGATTTGGCGGCGTTGTGGCGCTTGCGGGAAATGCGCTGTTTACCATGTCAATATTTGCGTTTGGCGCGGGAATTTTCCCGTGGGGTATGGAAATCGACCAAACGTTTATTGCCGCAATGCTCACAATTATAGGATATTCCATCAACGATACGGTGATTATCTTCGACCGTATCAGAGAATATCGACGGCTGTATCCCAAACATCCGCTGAAAGACAATATCAACGACGCAATAAATGCAACTCTTGCCAGAACTTTGAATACATCCGCTTCAACGGTATTTGTGCTTTTGGTAATATTCTTCTTCGGCGGAGATGTCATACGCGGCTTTGCATTTGCCATGACTGTCGGTATAGTATTCGGTACGTTCTCATCAATATTTATTGCTACGCCCGTTGCTTACGACCTGATAAAACACAAGCAAAATGCAAGAGAAAAAGTAGTGAAGCCCGAATTGCTGAAACGGTAATATTTAAAATTGACTGTATTTAATGAAAAAAAGAAGTTGCTTTATTGAAGCAGTTTCTTTTTTGTATATTGATATTGAATTACTGATGCTGAATATCAAAAGCGCTTGAATACGATTTTATATCCGAAATTCCAAAAAAAACTTCGGTTGTGCCCAATTCATAATCATTGGATATATAAAAATTCCTATGCATAAAAATATTACGCTTGGAATTTTCGTGCGTTCAAACAGCGCATTAGAAAAAAAAATCAAACAACCTAATGCTATTATAGCTGTTGATACTGACATATATTTTGATTTTTCGATTGCAGAGGTACGAAAAATAATCGGAATTGTAAGAAAACAGGCATGTACTTTATTATTTTTTATAAATTTGCTGCATGAAAAAATATTTATGGTTTAATTTTTATGTGATGAAAAATAAAATTAATTGAAATAACAAAAAATAAAAAGCGTTAGCTTTTGTTCTTGGCTTATAGAAATCTGCAAAATTTTTAAGCAAACAGGAACAGGAAAGTTCAACACTCACGTGTAAACGTGGGCTTTTCTTGTTTGTTTGCGAAGGTATTGCAGAACCTCTATAAGCCAACAGAAGTCCACGTCTTTTTTATTGCAAAAATACTGCATGGAAGATAAAATACACATTGGAAAGTTAATATGTAATAAACTTAAAGAAAACGGACGCTCGGTATCGTGGCTTGCAAGGCAAGTATATTGCGACAGAAGCAATTTGAGAAAAATGCTGAAAAACAATCATATTTACAGTGAATTACTTTTGAGAATTTCCATTGCACTGGATTATGATTTTTTTGCTCATTACTCTTCACTGATTTGTAATAAAGAAAACTTATTGAGGTAAAATTTACTTCATTTTGAGGTAAAAATCACCGTAAAAATATTTTATAACTTTATATTTACGCCATACCTTTGCTTCATAATGTTTAACAATATTTTGCTATGAAACTGAATTTTAACTATTACGCGCCGCCGCCTACATAAGGCAAGAAAAAACAACATTGAATTTCAAGTGATTGCATTATTTTGTAAGCCTTGCAAATTCAAATTGCAAACAAAACAAAGCAAATTTTGCTTTAAAATTAAATATCAAATATGTTTTAAAAAAATCATTAACTTTGTAATGAAAAAAAGTATAAAAATTATTTTGGCGGTTATTGCCTCAATATGGGTAATAGCCTGCTATGATGTCCTTGAAAACAAAGGCATTGAAGATGATACCGTAAAAAACGGAATAACAGTAAAGGAGGCAGCAGAAGTGTTTCAACAAAAAATTATAGATTATGAAATATTGAAAAGCAAAGGCAATTTGCCTGAAAATCCTTTATTGCCCAGAGATTACACTCCCCAATGGGATAAAGCCGTATATAGCGAAAATGAATATATATGGAGCATTGAAGCTCCAATTATAGACAGCAGGCGATTACTGGCAACCTCTCATTTGAATGAACGCAAACCATGGGAAGCGTCAATTACCCAAAAAGTGGTGGTTATCAAAGTAAAGGAAACTCATGAAACCGAAATGTTTTTACTGTCGCTTATTCCCGACCGCAAATGTTTTGAGAAATACAGGCACCACCGCGGGCGTACATATACTCACGCAGGCAACACCCGCAAATTTTCGGGAACAGCAGTATATACCCTGTGGGAAGGCACAAATATTTTGATTAACGAGCATAACAACGACAGTGTAACGCAAAAATTCAAATACGACAGAAAAAAATCTTTCTACGTGCAGAAAGATTTTTCTACTGCCGTTATAGGCGAATCGGGCGGGCTTGTATTAATGGATTATTATGGCGGAGAACTTGAAGGATCTGTTGTAATAGGAAGGAATCCCGGAGATAAACTGCCTGAATATTGTCCCTATTGTCATTATTCGAATTGCCATTGCTGGCAGAATGATGATGGCAGCGGTGGTGGTGGAGATTATTTTCCTCCCGGCTACACTGACCCGGGAGGTGGCAGCGACAGCGGCAATACTAATCCACAGCCGACAAAATATACTGTAACTGTTTCAATTTCAGGAAATGGTACAGTAACAGGATATGGTACTAGCGCAAGTAATATAAGCGGCGCCGGAGTATATGAATATAATCAAGGCACTTATCTGGGTATAACAGCAGTAGTCGGTACCGGATATAAGTTTACCGGATGGCAAGGTGATATATCAGGAACATCTGCTTCAATTTGGATTGAAAATCTCAGTAAAAATATGAGTGTAACGGCTAATTTTGCTTCTAAGGCAGAGCCTTACACCGCACGCCCCGATGATAAAAAATTTAAGAATAACTTTGCTACAACCATGCAAGAACAGTTAGTAAACACCTGTGTTGCAAGTATAATGGCTTATATAGAAGAAATCATTTGCGGAGCAAATTTTGATATGGGTAAATACCTTTGGGATTACGCTAGAGATTACAAGGTATGGCTTTATGAAACAGGAATGCCCACCGAACACATACAGCCGTTTATTGATAAATATTTTGTTTCAGGTAATTTCACATCGTGGCAGGCGGCTATTGATGCAGGTAGAGTTGTGTTTACAGATGTGCCATCTAACGTTAGTGGAAGTTCCCATGCCGTATTGGTTGTAGGGTATGGTGCCGATGGTTCGCTTATATATATGGATCCTGAAGAAGGCTCTTTAATTCGCGCTGATGCTGACTATATTGTCGGTACTCAAAAAATCGTAATTAGAAAATGTCAATAAAATAAATAAATATGAAAAGAAAAATTAAAATAATGGTAAGTTTATTATTTCTGTTTATGTCGTACAATGCAGGAGCACAACAAACAACAATGCAAAAATTAATAAATAAGACATGGACTTTAGTGAGTAACAACGCAAATGAGTGTCTGTATAAACATCAATATACAGCAACGCAACTCATTGAATCTGTTGTATGTCAGGAAAAAACGACATCGGGAAACGCTGACTTTTATCTTTCCAACCAAATAGAAACAACTTTTGATTACAGCAAAGTTGGTAATGTTACCGATGGGAAATATATAATATCCTTTGTTCCCGAAATG
The DNA here is from genome assembly GCA_031267135.1 of Prevotellaceae bacterium. Lineage (GTDB taxonomy): Bacteria > Bacteroidota > Bacteroidia > Bacteroidales > UBA932 > JAIRKV01. The sequence goes on along the minus strand of JAIRZQ010000077.1, from coordinate 6,886 downwards.
AATGGGCATTCATATTTTAATGTGGATGAAATAATAGAAATAACAGATACTTATTTTGAGTTAAAAAGTTTAAAATCCAACTTTGTATTTAAGTTTCATGCACAATAAAGTGTAGAATAAAAATTTTCGGGCGAAGCGTAAAAACTTTTCCCGATTTTTTATAATTTTGTATCTGTTAAAATAAATATGAAAAGAAAAATTAAAATAATTTTAAGTTTATTGTTGCTGTTCGTTTCCTTAGGTTTAACGGCACAGTCAAACAACCAAACAACACTCCAAAAACTTATTAATAAAGATTGGGTATTGATACATGAAGTATCCGGTTATGAAAGTTACGTGTGTAAAATAAATTACACAACTACAAAATCTGTTATATCGGTCATACATAATGGAGTAACATCATATGATGAGGGTGATGACAGTGATTTTTATTTGTCAGATCAAATAGAAACAACGTTTGATTACAGCAAGGTTGGAAATGTACAAAATGGCAAATATATAATAGAATACATACCTGATTTAAACGGAGAATCAATTTTTCATGTTGATGAAATTATTACAATAACAGATACATATTTGGAAATAAAAAGTCATACATCGGGTAAAACATATAAATACACTGCTCAATAGTATTTATGTTTATTAAAATTTTCGGGTGAAGTGTAAAACTTTGCCCGAAAATTTTTAACTTTGTATCTGTTAAAACGTTATTATGAAAAGAAAAATTAAAATATTAGCAAGTTTATTATTTCTGTTTGGTTCATTAGGTTTAACGGCACAGTCAAATAACCCGACAACAATGCAGAAATTAATAAATAAGACATGGGTTTTGTCATGGGACAATGAATTTAATGCTAATTATGCATACAAGCAGCAATATACATCAACACAAATAACAGAATCTGTTATAACTAACTTTGGAACAACATCAGCAGTTGCTGACTTTTATCTTTCCAATCAAATAGAAACAACTTTTAATTACAGCAAGGTTGGTAATGCGACAGATGGGCAATATATAATATCCCTTATACCTGAAATGGATGGACATTCATATTTTAATGTATATGAAATAATAGAAATAACAGATACTTATTTGGAAACAAAAAGTCTTAAATCAGGTCAAACATTTAAATTTAACATACAGTAGATTCATGTGATGTTACTGTTTTTCGGGCAGAGTTTCCGTACTTTGCCCGAAAATTTATAACTTTGTATCTGTGAAAAATTATTATGAAAAGAAAAATTAAAATAATTTTAAGTTTATTATTGCTGTTTGGTTCATTAGGTTTAACGGCACAGTCAAATAACCCGACAATAATGCAAAAATTAATAAATAAGACATTGGTTTTGTCATGGGACAACGAAAATGACAATTATGCATACAAGCAGCAATATACATCAACACAAATAACAAAATCTGTTATAACTAACTTTGGAACAACATCAGTTGTTGCTGACTTTTATCTTTCCAATCAAATAGAAACAACTTTTAGTTACAGCAAGATTGGTAATGCGACAGATGGGAAATATATAATATCCTTTATACCTGAAATGGATGGAGAATCAATTTTTAATGTAGATGAAATAATAGAAATAACAGATACTTATTTAGAAACAAAAAGTCTTAAATCAGGTTCAACATTTAAATTTAACATACAGTAGATTCAATGATATTAATGTTTTTCGGGCAGAGTCTCCGTACTTTGCCCGAAAATTTTTAACTTTGTATCTGTTAAAACATTATTATGAAAAAATATCTGAAATTAATAACGATAATTACAGCGTTTATGCTGTTATCAACTAAATCTTTTGCAGAGCCATATTACAGCGTTATTGATATGCTTGTTGGCAAAACATGGAAAATGGAAGTTCCTGCAGGTCAAGATAGTTATGGTTCTTATATTAAAACATTTACGACGACTACATATACTACAATTTTTCAATTAACAGGAAATCAACCAATAGTACATACTTATCAGTATCATTTGTCTAATACGATAGAAACATCTTTTGATGAAAATAAGCTTGGAGACCCAAGTTTTGAAAAATATATGGTAATTAGAGTAGATGAGCAAGATGAAGATATTCATGTTCATGAAATTATTTCAATAAGTCCAACACATTTAGAGTTGAAACATGTTGTTACAGGCAGTATAATTAAGTATAATGCAGAATAAAATTATGTGATGTTACTGTTTTTCGGGCAGAGTCTCCGTACTTTGCTCAATTTTTTATAATTTTGCAAGAAAAAATACCCGAATGAAAAGAACAGTCTCAATATTGCTTTCTCTGCTTGTAATTTTGTTGCCATTTGGCGCCTTTACTTTTGATGGAATTTTTAGAAAGCAGGAAGTTATTTTGTGCTCGTGCTGTTTGCTTTCGTCAATTTTACTTGCATATCTCATATTTTTATCAGTAAACAGAAAGCGCATACCGGTTTCAATTTCAATTTTGGATGTAAGCGTTGCATTGTTTTTTACATACTCGATAATACATTTGATTTTTGTAAAACAGTTACATACAAGCGAAACCGTAATGTACAAATGGCTTGCCGTATTATGTATTTATGCGCTTTGCAGGATCGTTTTGCACACAAACATGTTAATGTATGCAATCGTAATTTCGGGATTTATTCAATCGGTAATCGCAATTTTGCAAAAACTGTATATAATTGGCAATTATAACATTTTCTTTGATGTTACAGGCGCATTTAATAATCCGGGAAAACTTGGCGGCTATGTTGCCGTTGCTTTTGTTGCTGCAATTTGCCTTTTGAATATTGCTATTAAAAATAAATCGCATCCGCAAATTTTATTTTTGTTTGTTACATCCGTGTTTCTTTTTATTGCATTAATTTTAGCCGATTCGCGGGCTGTCTTTGTCGGTGTATTGTGCGGAATTTCGATTTGTTTTTATCATAAAATTCATTCTATATATAAAAGACATAAAATTGTATTTTCTATAATATTTTTTGTGTCGGCAATTTTAATCGGACTGTTTTTGTTCAATTATCGACAAGGTTCAGCCAACAGTCGCCTCTTGATATGGCGAGTTTCGGCTGATATGATTTTTGACAAACCTTTGTCGGGACACGGAATAACAACATTCGATCAAAAATACATGAATTATCAGGCGGCGTATTTCGACAAAAATCCCGATTCAAAATTTATTCCTGTTGCCGACAATGTCGCCTATGCATACAACGAATTTATACACGTAACCGTAGAAACTGGAATTGCAGGTTTGCTGATTTTATTATTTGTTTTTTATTCCGCGTTTTTAGGTAAAAAACAGTATTCGCAAAAGGCTGTACTTGCGGCTTTGCTTGCATTTTCAATGTTTTCGTATCCATCCGAAGTTTTTCCGCTGTTGATTTTGTTTCCAATTATTATCGGATATATTGAAACAAAGCCATTTAGGAAAATATGTTTGCAGCGCGGCATTTTTATTATTGTCGGGGTTTCACTGCTGCTGCTGATTTATATCAATATCCGGTCGGAATTATATTTTAGAAAAGCATCTGCCGAACTTGTGCAAATTCGGGAAAACAATCGGCCGGCAAAAGAATATATTGGTAAACATTACAACCGGTTGAAGTATGATCACGAATTTTGTCGCTTTTATACAGTCTGGCTGAAAGAAAACTATTCGGAGAGCGAAATTTTTAATGTTTTGGAATTATTGCCGACATCCGACAATTATTGTATTTTTGGCGAGCGATATGTTAAAAACGGAATGTATTGCAAAGCCGAAGAATGTTTTAAAACCGCATCATTAATGATTCCAAACAGAATATTGCCCAATTACAGTCTTTTTAAATTATACCAAAAACTCGGCGATAAAGAAAAAACAGTCATGATGGCAAATAAAATCTTAAACCAACATGTAAAAATTATCAATACGCAAACCGTTCGCATACAGTTTGAAGTTGAAAACTGCCTGAAATCCGACAGCCTGTCGAATATTATGAATTGATATGCAAATTTATTTCGCTTTTCAGGTTTTTAAAATTTCGTCATTTCGTAAGTTGTGCTGCGTCCGCCTTGCGGTTTTTGGCGTAAAATTCCTTTTTTGATTAAGTCCTTAATGTCGCGCAAAGCCGTATCCGGCGAGCATTTTGCCATTTGCGCCCATGTTGACGATTTCAATTCACAGTCCATTCCTCTCAATATTTTATTTATTACTAATCGCTGTCGATTATTCAACGGTGTTTTATTGTGTATTTTCCAAAATTTCGGTTTTCTCAAAACATTCAACAATATTGTGTCTGTTGCTCTCAAAGCCTTTTTCATGCTGCCGAAAAACCAAAGCAGCCAGCCGGTAACATCAAAATTTTCGTTTTGTGTTTTCTCCAAAATCGAAAGATACTGTTTCTGGTCTGACTGTATTTGAGCAAGCACGCTGTAAAACCGGCATGAAGTTTTGTCGGATCTTGCAAGAAGCATATTTGTAATAATTCCTGCCATTCGCGCATTTCCATTGCCGAAAGGTCGAATGGTAACAAACCACAAATGCGCTATTGCAGCCTTAACAACGGAATCAAGCCTGTTTTCGGTATTAAACCAAGTGATAAAATTCGATATTTCAGTATTTTTCAAAGTGTTGAAACCTGTTTTTTCTTTACCTACAGCCTTATATACGGCTTTTTTTATGCGCATAAACTTTGACAGGCGATTTATTTCGCCGTTTTCCTCTTTCTTTGTACTTTTAACCAAAGCTTCATGCCACAACAGCATGCGTTCTTCGGTCATCGGCATATTGCAATTTTGCACGGCGTCTATCATTGCTTCGGTTATCCCATCGATTTCATCGCTTGTTTCCGTATATGTTTTTTTACATAAGCCGAGTTTACATGCAATAGATGCTTTTACCTGTTCGCTGTCAATCAATATGTTTTCCATTTCCGCGCATTTTGTTATATCCAGAGTCAATGTTTCGAGCATGGCTTCGTTTTGCAAATCGCGAGAGAGAGACCGCAGCCTGCCGATAGTCAATCCCTGCAAAAACCTGACATCAGCAAGCGGATTTAACAGCATTTCGGTATTCCAGATTATTACAAGAGAGTTTTTATTTTTATATACAAAATACATTTTCAGTAAATTTGCGGTAAAAATAATAATTATTTTTCATATCGCAAAATATTCACCGCAAAAATAATGAGAATATTTTTGTTGATATGATTAAATATGTTACAGTGTTTCTGATATTTTCCGCAATAATTCCAAGGACTCTTCTATGGTTGTTATGTTTTTAGCAGTCAGAGAAAGTTTTTTATTCTGTTCTTTCATTTTGAATTTTTCTGGATACGATTGTATATATTATTTTTTTCTCTTTAAAAAAACTTTTTCATCCATGTGCTTGTAAATAGTAAGATTTTCATTTAATTTTTCCCTACAAATTTTCGTTATAATTTTTATGCATTTGTGTGTAATTGGCAAATTTCATATTATCTTTGTAAAGTAAAAAAAAATTAAGCTCATGCCGATGATTATATTGATATTTTAATGTTAGCATTTGTAAATTTTGCAATTAAGTAAAAAAGAATTATCTTTGTACGTTATTTGATTGTAAAAACACCTTTTACTTGTGGAACATAAAGTTAATGTGTGTTTAGATAAAGCGTTTATTTATTGTATGTTTCTTCGAAAACCGCCAGTTTCCAAGTATTTACATGTTAATTATCCAAAGCAACGGTATTAAATTTTTTGATTTAATATTTACTATTGAGGTATCGTTAAATAGTAAATATTATTGGCATTGCTAATTAAGTATAGTTTTTGATATTTTTTGGAATAATACATGCTGAAAATCAAATATTTACAATCATATATCGCATGATATATATATAATTAGCAATGCCAATAATATTAAACCATCAGCCGAACTATAAAAAGAAGAACTGCCGAAATGCAGTTCTTCTTTTTTGCTGTCCGCGCTTTACGCGAAGCATTAGTATTGGAAATCAGGCTTAATGTTCAAAATGAATGGTAAAACAGGGCGTAAAATACTGTTAAATAGTATCTTTGCAGCATTTTATAGATATGGTTAAAAATTTGCTTTTATTGTGGTTCTCTCAAGGTGTTCAAAAATGGACATGAAGGCTGTAAGCAGCGTTATTTTTGCAAAAACTGCGGCAGGCAGTATGGTTGCCCGTAAACTGGTTGATACAGTCTCTTTGTGGCGCGATTATGTGTTTAAGAAACAGACCCTCGTGGAGTTGTCGGCAAATTACGGAATCAGCGTTAGCAGTGTTAGGAGGCATCTGAAAAAGCATCGCTCCGTCCGCATCATTTCGTCAGATAAACAGGTGGTCGTGTTGGTGGACGTGACTTATTGGGGCAGGAGTTTCGGCGTTGTCGTGTTTAAGGATGCGCAACGGAAGAAGATTTTGTGGCGCAAGTTTGTCCGTTATGAAACGCTTGCCGATTATCGGGAAGGCATCGGGTGGCTTGAAGCCAACGGTTTTATCATCAAGGGTATAGTATGCGACGGATTGCGCGGGATGTTTTCATTACTAAGCGGATATAATGTACAGATGTGCCAGTATCATCAAATAAAAATCGTGAAGCGTTACCTGACATTGCAGCCTGAACTCGAAGCGTCAAAAGAACTGCTGAAGATAATTAACCGTCTGGCACACAGCGATAAAAATCTTTTTATCGCTGTGTTTGAGCAATGGACGTTTAAGTGGAATGAATTTTTGAAGGAACGCAGAATCGACAAAAAGAGCGGGAAGAGTCATTTTGTACATAAAAAGTTGCGTAGCGCGGCCTAATGGACAAAAGTGAGGTTAATTTTTGTTCATTTCGTTCAAGTGGACAAAAGTGAGGCTCGATTTTTATTTGCCTGTTTTTTGCTTTATTTTTTTGTTGTAATTTTGCAGCGT
>JAIRZQ010000004.1 GCA_031267135.1 Prevotellaceae bacterium | reverse complement strand
TCGAAATGTCCGCGTATGGAATAAATTTCATGCAAAACGGCAAAACGCTCATGTGTTTTTCTATAACCCTTACGCTCAAGATAAGATGTAAAAATATGCATTACCGAATCTTTTTCCTTACTGTGCTTCATAATTTGATTTTTATTTGTTTTACGTGTCGAACCTGTGCAGGCGTCGTACATCTTCCATTCGTCAGTTCCACGTTGTGCCACGAGCCTGTTTCGTCTTTGAATTTTATGTACGAGTGCGATGGCGAACATGCAAGATACGCTTCGGTTCCTGTTGCCTCGCAAAGTATCAGGTACAGCAGAGGCAGCGAATGGCACTGTCCCGAATGCGTGTATAACAGCTTCGATACAAACATTTTTGTCCAGTCTTCTCGACCCATTATATCTTCAAAGTCGTATTGCATTGGATATGATGTTACCGATCTTTCACGCAAGGGCAGTTTTATTGTTAACGTATCCGTAATCAGTCTGAAAAACATTACATTTTTAACAGTATTATTATTCCAACTGTATTTATCTTCAATAACCTTGCTGCGTGCAATGCTTATCAGGTCGTCAATATGCTTGCCGTATTGCCTTTTGTCGAGTTTGCCTTCAAAGTAAGCGTTTTCTACCGTAAATACGGCATCCTTAAGGCTCAGCGGAGTTTTGCCTTTCAGCATGTCGAGTAATGTTTCTGCCGCCTGTCTGTAATATTCGGTTTCCGAAATTGTTTCAAACGATGGCAGTCCGTACGAAATTTCCCGGCTTTCGCTAACGATGCGAAGCAATTCCTCATTTCTTCGTGCAGCTTCCATCCTGTCGCGTTCGTACTGTTCCATACCGGTATTTTGCTGACTTTGACCCGGATAGGAATGATTTTGATTTGTACGCGGTTCCAACCCAAACATATTGCCGTAAGTTGGTATTGCGCTGTAAGGATTTGACGTCCGGGGCATTTGAGGCATCGGTGATGATGGATTATACTGTGCCGGTAAATTTATAACATTTGCCTGCAAAAAAAACAGCATCAATATTATGGTCTTAAAACAGTTCATTTTTTCTTTTTTTGAAGATTAAATTAAAATATTGACTTGTCCTTTGATTAGCACCTGTTTACGCATATAAAAAAGCGCGGACAAAATTCTTAATTTATCTGTTTTCTGAGGTTCTCTACTACCCAACTGTCAAATAAACAATGTCCACGCCGAAGCGCGAACGTTATTGTGCTTTATTCTTGACAGTTTATGAAATTGTAGAGATTTCAGAAAAACTCAATACAAGCTAAACGCTTTTTCAATATATATTTACAATATGCGTAATGTTTACGCTCCTTATTTTACCATAAGCAAAAAATTTATCCGTTTATTTCGCACAAAGTTATAAAATAATTTCTAAATATGAAAAATTTTTCTGAAAAAATACTGCGCCGCAGATTCAAGTTATAAATGCGCTTTTTTTGTCTTGCAAATAAATAACAGTATTAATATCGTACTAATGAATAGCCGGTTATCGTTTAGTATCCAATTTTAACAGGATAAACAGCATAATAGTAAACGCCCAAAGCGATGAACCTCCATAACTCAAAAATGGCAACGGAATACCTATAACAGGTATCAAGCCTACTGTCATGCTTATATTTACGGAGAAATGAAAAAATAAAATTCCAAAAATGCAATATGCAAAAATACGCGTGAAAATAAAGCGTTGCCTTTCGGCAATTATCACTATCCGAAACAGAAGAAAAAGATACAGGCAAATAATAAAAATGCAGCCGACAAATCCAGCTTCTTCGCCTATGGTACAAAATATGAAATCGGTGCTTTGTTCGGGTACAAAGTTAAATTTTGTCTGCGTACCCTGTAAAAATCCTTGTCCGAACAAGCCGCCGGAGCCTATTGCTATTTTCGACTGGTTTACATTATATCCCGTGCCTTGCAAATCGACTCTCATATTAAGCATGTTTTCAATTCTGTCTTTTTGATGCTGTTTCAGAAAATTATTGAATACATAATCGACCGAAAAGCTTATAGTTACCGATGAAAAGAAAAAGACGACAATAAACAGCAATTTGGAAATTCGTCCCTTATACGATATTAAAAGTATTAGCATCGACAAGGCAAAATAAATCAACAGAATATAGTATGTTTCCAGTTTAATACCAGTTTCATTGCGAATAAACAGCACAATTATCAACCCTATAAAAAACGCAAATGCGATTTTTATGTTTTTCCATAAAGTATTAAAATTCAATACTATATAAATCAAAACCGAAAGCCCCAAAAGAATACAAACCGTTTCGAATGCAGGAAGCAATAACGATATTATAAACAGAATGGAAAGATAAATTATTCCTATAATTATCCAGCCGCTCATTCCTGCACGGTAAAGCATAATCAGGAATGATGAAAAGACCAGCGCCGAGCCTGTATCTTTCTGCATTAAAATCAATATCACGGGAATTGTAAAAATGATTAAAATCTTGATGATATTTATAAAAGAATTTATTTTAAATCCGTATTCGCTTATCACATACGAAACCATTAGAGAAGTTGCTATTTTCATAAATTCTACAGGCTGAATACGTACAGAGCCTATAGCCAGCCACGATTTTGAACCGTTTACTTCAACTCCCGAAAAAAGTACAAATAATAACAGCAGCAGTGTGAAAAAATATACGGGAACCGACAATACCGTAAATACCTTTATATCCAGACAAAGTATGAAAAGTGCAAGTCCAAAAGCCGTTCCAATCCACATCAGTTGCATGCCGTAGCGCTGCGACATGTCTAAAATGCTTGAATGTTCAGTATTGTACATCGACGAATAAATGCAAATCCAGCCTGTGATTACAAGAATTATATAAACTATAACAGTTTTCCAGTCAAGCGTGTGCAATATGCTTTTTTGCCTGTTCATTGGTTTTTGTCAAGCAGGTTTGCATTAAGTATCCTTTCTTCTTCGTAAGGACGCGTAGTTTTTCCCGTAAGGTATTTTTCGACCATAAGACTTGCTATCGGCGCTGCCCATGTAGCGCCGAAACCTGCATTTTCGACATAAACCACAATGGCAATTTTAGGATTGTTGCGAGGCGCAAAACATGCAAACGTAGAATGGTCTTCTCCGGCGTTTTGCGCTGTTCCCGTTTTTCCGCAAATGTCAAGACCGTAAACATAGGCGCGTCCTGCTGTATTGCCGATTCCAAGTCCGTTTACAGCCAGATACATCCCTTCCGTTACTTTTTCGTAATTTGCAGTGTCAACATCTGTATAGTGCTTTTGAGTAAACCTTGCATCAATTCCTTTGCCTTCAATATCTTTTATTACATGAGGGATGTAATAGTATCCGCGATTTGCGACTGTAGCCATAAAGTTTGCTATTTGCAGGGGCGTACAGCCTATTTCGCCCTGACCTATTGCAAGCGATATTATTGACAGTGATTTCCATCGATTCTTTCCGTATTTTGCATCAAATGTTCTTGTGGTTGGTATTATTCCGCCTTTTTCGCCATACAAATCGCTGTCGAGCTTGCGTCCAAAGCCGAAAGATGAGCAGTATTCCGTCCATTTATCAAACGAGTCATAAATATTTTCATATTCGGGATTATCTATAATGCTCCGAAAAACGTGGCAGTAATATGCATTGCAAGACATCATCAGCGATTGCGTCATGTTTATGGGCGAAGGATGATGATGACAGCCTACGCTTCTGCCTACATGATAACCCATAGCGCACGAATAATAAGTGTCGGGAGTAAGTACGTTTTCCTGCAAACCGAAAAGAGCATTTGCAACTTTAAAAACAGAGCCGGGCGGATACGGCGACATTATTGCCCTGTTGAAAAGAGGTTTGTTTTTATCATTCACCAGCTTTTTGTAATTGTTTACTCTGTTTTCTTCATCAAGCAAACTCGGGTCAAAACACGGGCTTGATATTAGAGCAAGAATCTCGCCTGTTGACGGTTCTATTGCAACAATACTGCCTGCTTTGTTTCTCATTAGTTTTTCACCGTAATTCTGCAATTCTGAGTCAATTGTACAAATCAAGTCCAAACCGGTAACTGCCATCGAATCTTCTTTGCCGTTTTTATAGCGGTCCTGTATTCTGTTGAGAACATCGCGCGTATATATCGCTACGCCTTTCCGTCCGCGCAGTTCGTTTTCATATTGAGCTTCTATGCCGTTTTTTCCTATAAAATCGCCTTGCTGATAATACTTGTCATTGGCTATGTCGGTTTTATCGACTTCGTTGATGTAACCAAGCAGGTTTGCAGCAGATTTTGTCGTATATTTCCGCGCTGTATATGCTCGCGTGTAAAACCCGGGAAACTTGTACAGCTGTTCCTGAAATTTTGTATATGCTTCTATGCTGATGTGTTTTACGATGGGCGTTTGCTGATAACTTGCTATTCCTTTGTTTTTGTATTTTTTTATTACATCAAGAAGCGACTGTTTTATGGTTTCCCTATTTACATTCAGAATTTTGCAAAGTTCGACGGTATCGAAATCGCCTATTTCGCGTGGCACGACGGTTATATCATACATGGTTTGATTTGATACCAGAACGTTTTTGTTGCGATCGTATATTAAACCTCGCGCAGGATATTGCGTTTGATAATACAGCGCATTGCGTTTTGCTATTTGCTTGTATTCGTCATCAATAATCTGTATATAAAACAGTTTGGCAACAATTACGGCTGTTATCAAGCAAACGGCAAACAGAATGATTTTATTTTTAGTTACAAATATTTGCATTACGTTATGTTACGTTTGGCTTCTCTGTTAAAAAGAAGTTTTATCAATATTATAAATACAGTTGATATAATTGAACTGATTAAAATTCGCAGGAATGTAAATATAAAATTATTCAGTGATAATATTTCGAGTAAAAACAATATGAAATGATGTAAAAAAACAAGCGAGAATGCGTACAGTATAAACGGTTTCAATTTTATTTGCATTGCTGTTGATGTTGACATGCTTTCGTATTCTGCTCGAGGTATTGTTACTTTTATAATAAAGTTACGAAATAATGCTATGGCAGTGCATGTTGCTGCGTGCGATCCGAGAATGCCTGCCGAAATTATGTCAATGCTTATTCCCAGTCCAAACGAAATAAGCATGACTGATGATGAATGCATGTTAAACGGTAGAATCAAAATCAGAAAAATATATATGTATGGAGATAAAAAGTGTATAAATTGTATATTATTGAACAAAAATTCCTGCAATAATACCAGACACACAAACCACAACAGATATTTTATAAAATCATTCATCGCTCAATAGTGCTTCTATTTCGTCTTTATCGTGAATATCAACAACATAAACGTTTTGCAACAATTTCATGTTTTGACTTAATTTTACATCTATTTCATAAAAAATACCATCTTTTATATTTATTTTTTCTACCGTTCCTATTAAAATATTTTCGGGGAAAACGCCCGAATGCTGATTTGTCGTTATCGTATCGCCAACTACGACATCGCTTTGCTGCATTATGTCGTGAAGCTGTACGGTATTAATATCGGTTCCGTTCCATGATATTGTTCCGTAATTGCCGGTTCGTTTCAATTTGCCGCTGAATTTTATAAATCCCATATTTAATATTGATACAGCCGACGAATAGTTTGCTGATGTCTTTACAATCATTCCTATCATTTTTTCGTCGCTCGATACAACTCCCATTTCGGGACGCACGCCCTGTTTGCTGCCTATGTTTAGTATTATAAAGTTTTGTTGCATGTTGGTTGAATTTCGTATAATTCTTGCCGTTTTGTAACTATAAACAGGACGATTTAAAATATTCATTACCATTCCGCTGCGTATTGTATCACGGCTTGCATACTGATTAAGTTTATTGTGTAACTCAAGATTTTCGGCAATCAGTTTTTTATTTTCATCTTCTAATGAAAAATATTGTTTTATGCCTGCATATTTTTCATACACAATTCCTTTGATATTGTCAATATAAGCGGCGAACTGCGTTTTTTGATAATTTGAATTGTTAAATATCAGCACGCAGGCAATCGATTCCAATATTAAAAACATAATTATTGTTCGGTAACGAAGCAAAAAACGAAGTATCGATGCCATCTTGCAATTTGTTTTGAGTTGCCTACATCAAAAACGGGAATTTTTCAATATTCTTTAATGCCAAGCCTGTTCCGCGAGCAACAGCCCTTAGCGGATCTTCGGAAACAATAAAAGGAATATTTATTTTATGTTTCAATCGTTTATCCAGTCCTTTGAGCAAGGCGCCGCCGCCGGTAAGATGAATTCCGTTTGCTACAACATCAGCATACAGCTCGGGCGGCATTTGCTCCAAAACGTTTATGATTGCCGTTTCGAGCCGTGCTATTGACTTATCAAGCGCCATTGCAATTTTTTGATACGATACTGCAATTTCAAGAGGCAGGTTTGTTATAATATTCGGACCTCTGACTATGTAATCCGCAGGCGGATTTTCAAGTTCGGTAATAGCCGAACCTACGGCAATCTTAATATCTTCGGCTGTACGCTCTCCTATGCGCACGCTATATTCCTGACGCATAAACTCCTTTATGTCGTTTGTAAAAACATCGCCTGCCGTGCGAATGCTTTCGCCGCAAACTATCCCTCCAAGCGATATAACAGCAATTTCGCTTGTTCCTCCGCCAATATCAATCACCATATTTCCTGTTGGCGCCATTACGTCAAGCCCTATTCCCAGTGCAGCAGCCATTGGCTCGTAGATGAGATATACTCCGCGCCCGCCGGCATTTTCGGCAGAATCGCGAACTGCACGCCGTTCAACTTCGGTACTTCCCGATGGAATACCTATAACTATTTTTATTGTAGGCTGCAGCCAGCGATGCTTGTTGTTTATCATTTTTATCATTCCGCGAATCATCATTTCTGCCGCATCAAAATCTGCTATTACGCCATCACGCAAAGGGCGTATGACTTTTATGCCTTCGTGTTCGCGACCCTGCATTTGCCGTGCAGCATGTCCCAGCGCTTTCAATTTGTTTGTTTGCCTGTCAATAGCAACTATTGACGGTTCATCTACAACAATTCTGTCGTTAGAAATTATAAGCGTATTGGCTGTACCCAAATCCATTGCCAATTCCTGTGTAAGTAATGAAAATGCCATTTCTTTTATATATTTTATTTATATTAATTATATTTATATTTCAATTTTAATTTTAGTGTCTGAAATGCCGTATTCCTGTTGATACCATTGCCATGCCATGCCTGTTGCAATAATCAACAGAATCCTGGTCGCGAACAGAACCTCCGGGCTGTATCACAGCATTGATGCCCGATTCGTGAGCAATCTGCACGCAATCCGCAAAAGGAAAAAATGCATCCGAAGCCATCACTGCGCCTGTAAGCGATAATCCGAAGCTTTTCGCTTTTTCTATCGACTGTTTCAGCGCATCAACCCTTGATGTTTGTCCTGTGCCGCTTGCCAAAAGCATACGGTTTTTTGCGAGTACAATCGCATTTGACTTTGAATGTTTTACTAATTTGTTCGCAAAAATCAAGTCGCGAATTTGTTCTTCGTCGGGTTTTTTGTCTGTCATAAAACCATGTTCATCGATTACGCCCACGCAATTATCCCTGTCTTGTCGTACAACTCCATTCAATATTGTCCTGAATTGTTTCTGTGGAAGAGCGAATTGCTTTTGCCGTAAAATTATTCTGTTTTTCTTCAACTGTAATACTCTAAGCGCATTATCCGTAAAACCGGGCGCAATTATTACTTCAAAAAACAGCTTATTTATTTCTTCCGCGCAAGCGTTGTCAACCGTTCTGTTTGTAACTATCACACCTCCGAATGCCGATACGGGGTCGGCTTGCAGTGCAAGTTTCCATGCTTCCGTTATATCGTTATGCGAAGCGCAGCCACATGCGTTATTGTGTTTCAATATTGCAAAAGTCGGTTCGTTGAACTCGCTTATTAAACTTATTGCCGAATCTATGTCCAACAGGTTATTGTATGATATTTCCTTTCCATGCAACTGCTCGAAAACTTCGTCAAGATTTCCGAAAAACGATGCTTTTTGATGAGGATTTTCTCCATACCGCAAAGCGGTTGCCTGTTTTATACTTTGCTTAAATACATTTATATTTTGCTGTTGATTAAGATATTTGAATATTTCGGTATCGTAATGAGATGAAACATTGAAAGCTTCGGCTGCAAAATATTTCCGCTGGTCGAACGTTGTTGTTCCCTGCTGGTCGGTTAGTATTTTTTGCAGGCAATCGTATTGATTTCGCGAAGAAACGACAAGCACATCACTGAAATTTTTAGCTGCAGCTCGAATTAATGAAATTCCGCCTATGTCTATCTTTTCAATCAAATCGTCTTCGCCTGCATTTTGCCTAAGCGTTTCCTCAAACGGATACAAATCAACAATAACAAGGTCGATAGCGGGAACATCATATTTTATCTGCTCTTCCGTATCGTTTGCATTGCCGCGTCTGAATAAAATTCCTCCGAAAATTTTCGGATGCAATGTTTTTACGCGCCCTCCAAAAATTGCCGGATATGATGTTAAGCTTTCTACGCTATGAACATTTATTCCCGAATTTTTTATGAAATCATAAGTTCCGCCTGTCGAATAAATTTTAACCCCAAATTCGTTTAGTTTTTTTATAATTTCGTAAAGTCCATCCTTATAAAATACAGATATTAATGCTGTATTGATTTTTCGTTTCGTATTACTCATCCAATTAACATATTGATTACATGTCGCTTATGCCTGTCAAAACAGTTTTTTGATTATTTTAGCCTATAAAGGTAATAATTTTTTACAATACTAAAGTTGAAAATAAAATATATTATGAAAAATAATCTAAAATTGTTGATAACATGAGTTCGGGATAATTTCAACATGTATGTTACAAATCGTAATCAAAAAACCTTGTCATTACGGGCATAGCAAAGATTAGCAATATCCCGAAAATTAATGCCCGTTTTTTAAGATTCCGCATCAGGCGCAGAATGATGATCTTTTGCGAAAGAATGTTGACAAACCTGACAGGTTTACAGGCGCAGCGCGGATTAAGAATGACATTAAACTTTATTTCCGTAAAATCACCTTGGTAGCGCTGTATAATACCTTGCATTTAACCTTATTTTCAGTAGATAAAATAAGGTTATATTTGGGGAGAGGATAATCAAGGTACTAAGGTAAATATATTAGAATAAGGTTTCAAAAATCTGTAAGGTTTACACAATTACAAATAAACAATTAATATTACGGCGTAACCCGAAAAGTCCTTAATAGAGTAGGAAAATTATAAAAAAATAAAATTTTAACTGACACCGACGGGTCGATGGTATATACCGACACAAATTACTATGAAAAAAATTTTAGTATTAATGATTGCAATGGCAGCGATAGCGCTTACCAACTGCAAGAGCGATGACGAGAATATCGAACCCGCGCCCAAGCCGCCGGTGGACAAGTGCGCTACGCGCGGGGACACTACGATGGTGTTCGCGACAGCGGCGGATATGAACAGTAAAATGACGCTGGTGAACGAATACTTGAACTGTGGCAAGAATGTGGCGTGCCAGATAGACTTCCCGATGGCTTTGAGCAGGGAATACCTGCGGAGGGATTATCATTGGATGCAGAAATCCGGGATAGAGGTGAGGTTCGGCGCGAACGGGTATTGCTATCCGGCGAACAACGATGTTCTGCTGACGTTTGAGAATTGGAACAAGCTGCATCAGTTCAAGATAGGCATGGCCCGAACGGCGAGAAGTTCGCGGTGAACAGAGATGATGAAGATAAGTTCGCTCAATACTCCGCAATAATGATATATTGAATGGGAACGCTGCGCAGACGCCCGAAGAGGTTAAGGATGCGACTAACGCGACGGAGCCGACGACGGTGTACGTGGCGGCCGAGATAACGGTTGATCCGGAGATGCTGGCGTCGCTGGAGGCAGCGGCTGAGAATCCGAACGTGAGCTTTGAGATTGTGGGCAATGGCGGCGGGTTAAAGCCTTGCGATTCGAAGAACGAGATAAGCAAGACTCTGCTGTCGAAGACGGGCGGGATACTGAAGCCGGGCGACAAGGACGGCGGCATAACGTACGACTGTTTTTATGTTATGAATCTGACCAGGAGCGAGGTTCCGAATGGGGCGCCGACCCTTAGGAGGAACAAGATGGATGTCCAGAATCTGTTCGAGTCCGCGTCGACGATGAGCATGTCGGCCTCAGGCGGAATGACGACCATGAGAGGTACTGGCGCCAGCTCTGCGATAATTCCGGACACGACGTATTGGAAGCGCGAGAATCATCTGAATGATTGCAGTGGTTTGGCTGCATTGGAGGATTGGACGTACACGATAAAGGTGCTGTTGGAAGAGTGCGCGGATCTGCCTGGCGGGGTTCCTGAGTTCGGTGGCGTGAACGACCAGATGTTGAGGATGGTGGGACAGGAATACTCCGGCCATCCGCTGAGCACGGACAAACCGCCGGTTCTTGGCAAGGCGTTTATAGCGGATCAAGAGAGCGCGATCGATGTACAAAGGATTGTCGCGACCAAATTGGAATATGGAACCGGATCGAATTCTGCGGGAAAAGTGATAGAATCAAACAGGGCGATACAGGATGGCGGGAGTTTGAAGACACATGCCTTCATGCAGGCTTCTCTGCCGATTGAGTTCTCGCACGATGCGCAATATACAAATACAACAGGGTTGCCGACCTATGGAGGCGGGCCGGTTTACCAACCTGGCTCCATAGGTCTGATCTGGTCGTTCGTGCCGGATTCCATTGCAAAACCGATGAGCAAGGACGTATCGAACTCGCTGGGCGCAGGCCTGACGATAGACGCGAGAACAACGGTGGTCAGGAAACGGTTCAGGATTCGATCTATTGGCTGTCTACGCTGTCCGCGGATCCGGCTGTTCTGCCGTTCATGCAGAACGCCGTGGTTCTGCAGATGCTGTCTGCGCGTGGCGTATCTGTAATCAACCGGTTCGAGGACAATAACGGCAACGGGTATCTGATGATCGATAAGGGCAAGCATTGTTTGCTCTATTGGTATTTTCCGGATGAAGAAGCTCTGTTTCAGAATGCGGTATCGTATGAATCAAGCGCGACTTCATCCGCGCGGTCTTCGGCGGCGCCCCGTTCGTCTTTTGATGAGAAGATGAAGGCGAAGCTCCTCATGGAAAAGAAGCGCATACAGGTCATAAACCGCGCAAACGAATTAGCAAAGTAAAAAGTAAGGCAATTCGAAAGGTGAAAACCGGCACAAGAACAGTTGCCATTTATTTTTTAATCGTATATTAAATCAATAAGCAGCAAAACAGGTAAACAAAAACAGGCAGTCGTATTTTTCTGTAACTGCCTGTTTTTTCTTTCGTGGCCCAGTAGGGCTTGAACCTACGACCCCCTGATTATGAGTCATTAATATATTTATTTGTTATATATTGTAAATCAGATTATTATATTTATATCATTATTTGCTTCGTAAAGTTTTCGTAAAAAACTATTCGTTTTTTAATGTTCATGATGTCAAAAATAAAAATTCTGAAAAGCAATTCACAACTACAAAGTTATAAAAATAAGAAACAAAATTCACTTCACCTCAATATACTCCACGTGTTTAATATCCGCGTATGGATTTGTCGACAGCGCTTCTAACCTCACTGCCTTGCAGCCGAACCTGAAAAACAAAAACCGCTTCGGCACGCGGTGAACAATATGCGTAAGTTCTATCTTGTCTGTTATTTTGCCCGCAAATGTATCAGCCGCAATGCAGCCGTCAATGTCAATGTATGCGTTTCGGAACTTTATGCACTGCAGGGTGTCAATCATTCTCATGCTACTGTCTGCATAATGATATACAACGCTGTCGATTACATTCGTTACAATGTTATATCGAGTTTCTACGTTTGTACTTGTAACAGAGCGCACCCGCTTCAACTTAATATTCAAGTCTTCAATCTGCTTTGCCAAGTCTGCATTGTAGCGCTCCAGTTCCGTTTTGCTCATGTAGAGCCTGTTTATTCCCGCAGCGTTCAGGCTGTCGTTAACTTTATAATGATTAATATCGGAGTAAAGAACTTCGATATTATCTTCCAG
>JAIRZQ010000102.1 GCA_031267135.1 Prevotellaceae bacterium | reverse complement strand
TGCTTGACCAAATTTTTGCTTTGACAGTGAGGACACTGAATTGACATCGTGTGTATCATTGTATATGTTTTTTTACTGCAAAGATACTAATTTATTCTGATAATTTAAGACACTACCCTCAATTTATCCGTTCCATGAGGTCATCCACTACCTAACTAACAAAATTAAATGAATAAAGCCCACGGCCTGAAATGGCGTGAGCGTTCATCGCTTTATTCATTGTTAGTTCTCGAAATTGTGGATATTTCATGGAACTTGAATACAAGCTAAACGCTTTTTTCAATAAACTTAAAATGTGCGTACTGTTTGCCTGTTTTTTTAATCCATAAGCATACAATATTTACATTATCAACCGCAAAGTTAAAACATTATTTGACAATAATGAATTTTTTTTGATTTTTTTGAAATAAATTATGTAACAAGGTTTTAAATTCAGTTCACTACATCCCGCCTGCTTGTTAAAATCACTCGGTAATATTTTATATTCATGGCAGGTAATTGTCCGTTTGTTGCGTCATTACACAAAATACGGTGCATTTCATTGCAAGGAGCATAGCGATTAACCGAGACGAAGTCAGTCAACTCAAAATAAATATTAAAAATTGACCGTGACACGCTTCGGTTAATCGCTATGCTCCCAATAATAAAATCCTGACTTTTTAAACAAACTCTTCCAATCAACGGAATACCGTATTGAGTGTTAAAAAAGCCGATTTTTCAGTTTCCGTATCTTTGCGCTTGCCTTACAGTATATGTTTAATTTACAATTTCAACATCTTTTTTGCCATCCCAATCCAATAAGTAGTAATTTTTATTTGATATATTAACAGAAATATCCAATAAGGAAAAACTGGAACTGTGCAAAGACAGAATATGTCTTCCCATAGCTTTTTCCCGCTGCACTCTTACTAAAAATCCTGTGGTTGCGGTTCCAAAACCAATCAGTTGCCCATCCATGAATAATAGCAAAACATCATTTACCTTTTTCACCGAAATAACCTTTAATAACGAGTATCCTACTTTTGTTCTTTCGCCTCTGGCTCTTAAAAAGAAAACCGCTTCATCATCTCTGACTGATGTTGGTTCTATTGGCGATTTGCTGTTGGTAACTATAAACTGCTCTATCGGTTCTTTTCTGGAGTCGCTTAAAGACTTAAATCTTTCTTCATCGGTTTTATATTTTCGAGGATTTTTGCATGCGCGGTCTATCATATTAATAATATTCAGCACAGCAGCATCACTACTGTAAATATCAGACGTTTGGGCATAATCGGAAACATCGGATGAATGGGCGGAACCGTAATTTTCTTTCGATGGTGAAGTGTTGGTAATTACTACTCTTACTTCTTCTACCGTTTCGCCTAATAAAGAACGCGTCAACGGCTCGATTTCGTCTAAAAAAACATCGGAATTTACTACTTTTGCTTTTTGCTTGTCGATTGTTGCAGATTCCACATCAATCATTTTTATGCTTAACATGCTGCGACTGCCTGTTTGCGTAATTACCGACAATACTACTTTATTGGCACCTGCAAGTCTTCCAAGTTCGGTTGCCTGATTATCGTCAACAGCGCCTGAATTTGAAAATGCCTGCTCTTTCATTACTTTGTCAAGCGCCGAGCGTTCCACCATGATATAATTGCCCGTATTTACAAATACCGAACTGATAATTTCGCGTACTACGGTCTTTGTTCCGTTATCAATAATATTACCTGCAGCCGACGGATCAAATACCGCTACCCTCAATTTGCTTTCCTGCGCTTGCAACACTACAAATGAAGCTGCAAACAGCGTTAAAAACACACAAATCCTTTTCATCTTATTTTTATATTAATTTTTTCGTTTTATTTACTGTATAATAATTTTCAGTTTATCAACAATATGCGGTATAATATTTTCAAACGCTTTGCGCCCTGCTCTTTCATAATCAAGAGCCGAGCCTTTGACATCGGTAAAATTATTGCGATATATTTCCTTGCCTGTTGTTCGTTCTATAAGCGATACTTCAGCATCCAGATAAGAAAAACACATATCGTTAAGACTGTTGCCTTGCCGGGTAGAAGCATTGATATTAAGGATATAATCGCACTCATTCTGTAATGATTTGAAACTGCAGCCAAGTTTGGCTAACTCGGACTGTAACTTGGGCGCAAGAATCTGCACCGGTTTTTCCATGTTCTTTTCCGTTGATTCCACATATATAACCGTAGCTGACTGCAAATTTGATATAGCCTGAGTAATTCGCGACTGCAAAGACAGCGACAGAGGTATTTGCGCCTCATCCGATTCTTTGCTCTCGACAGCAATAAGCAATAATTGAGCAAAATTCAATTCACCGAACATGGGCATTATTGCTTCATACGATCTTTTGGATTTCATTTTGTTTCCATCATCGGCAAATTGCTTCGCATCGCTTATGGCAGTTTCTATTTTTTGAATAATAAACGAAATTTGAGCCTTATAATAACCGTTAAGTTCATTTTTGTCGGCATACGCAAAAGCATAAACAACCTGCGCCTGCGAGTCGTAATACGATTCTATTTTAATGCCTGCCACTTCTGCGCTTGTTTCTGCTGTAGACTGATTTAAGAAAATTTCATCTTCACTGTATTGCCCGTTAGCGCTTACTGCAGATATTTTACTTTGCGATTTGGACGATATTTGCACGCGAATTTTTTTAGCCAAATCTGCCTGAGCATCTGTTTTTGCAATTTGAGTATCATTTTGCAAAGATTTGCCGGATGATACATAGCGAGAAGCAAAACCGGTGAAATATACTTTTGCAGGAAACTGAAGTTCCCGCGCATTTGCATCAATCCATTCAGGTTTTTCCTGACCTGAAAGTGTCAGTGAAAATGCCGTACAAAGTAATATTATACTTGCAATTAGCCGCATGTTTTTATTCAAGATTGAATCCTTCATTCACAAATTTGGAAATTTCCTCTGCTTCCATTATTGAAATTTTTGTTTCCTTCAAAGATCTTTCCATTGCTCTCATTCGGGCTGAAGCAGCTTCCTCTTCATTTATTATGAAAATGGTTTGAAACGATTTTGTACCGTTGCCGTTTTCTTTTACAATCGAATAACTTTCAACAAGCGAACCGCTTATGTCTGCCTGTACCGATTTTTCATAAGCGCCAATCACTTTATCTATTTCCGTTTCAGGCATATTGGCATCTGCTCTGAATAAAGATTCTACCCGTCCCTTTATGTTTCCGCTTGCAAGCGATGCATAACGGTTTTGTGCATTGTTGAGCGCTGCCTGACGACATACATTTATTGATTTGCATTGCGATACATCGCCGATAAATTCCTTGTTTTTGACGTCTGTAAGTTTTTTGTAATGTGCAAGCAAAGCAACTTCAAGAGTACGAGAACCTCCGGCTAATTTCCAGCCCTCTTTCTGATACTCTTTGATCTTGTTCTTGTACATTTTTTCATTTTCCTTAACCAGTTTCTTTTCCTGCTTTTTGGAAAATTGCGCAGATGCTGTTTCGGGAACAGCAATAAACATTAGCGCTGAAATCAATGCCATTACGGCAATTTTTAAAATTTCCTTTTTCATTTTGTTATTTTTTTACGTCTGTCCTTAATACAGACATTAGTTTTGTATTTTTATTATTTTCCCTACTCGTAGGCTTTTCGGGTTCCGCCCTGTTTTAAACCAAATATTATTTATTTTTTAATTGAAAAGCATAGCCAAATCCTGTTTTGGCATAATCAAAAACGAAACGTTTCTTTTTGTTTGCATTAATAGAAAAGGTTTTAGTATCAACAGTTTCGCTCCATTCTATTCTGACCTCGTATTTGCCTTTATAGCTGTCTGCAAATGATACGGAAAAACCTTCATTAAGCGTTCCTGTTCCTATTTGAACATCATCTACATAAATTGTTGCATTGGGATTCTTGCCGAATTTGAAGCCTGAAAATTCCAGCGAAATCCTGTCTCCTCCCTCCGTTGATGAACTTACTGTTTCTTTTACGCTTGCGATATTTGCAGTCTGTATTTCTGCAGGTGCAGGTTTCTCTCCTATAAGTTCCATCGCTAACGGAGTGATAATATCAAATATTTCCGACTGTTTCACCATTTTCATTTTCTGACTTTCTATGCTTGCGCTTTCCACATCAATTATTTTTAAACTCAATAAGCCTCTGTCGCCCGAATATGATAAAACAGACAATACAACCTTACTGGCGCCGGCAAGTTTACCCAGTTCGGTTGCCTGACTGTCATCAACAACTCCCGAATTTGAGAATTTCTGTTCGTTTATAATCTTGTCGATGAGCGAACGTTCAATAATGATGTATTTATCCGTATTGACGATTACGGCGCTTACCATTTCGCGAATAATTACTCCCGAACCTTCGTCAACGCCTTTGCCCGATATGCTTGTGTCGAACACCGCTACGCGCAGCTTTGTTTCCTGCGCCCATAAAAGCAGCTTAGGAACAAGAGCAAATAAACACAAAAAAATGATAAACCGTTTCATTGCAATAAATTTTAAATCAAGTCAAATTAACAGTTGCTTTCAAAAAGCAACTGTTAATTCTTGAAAATTCTATTAATTAAAAAGCATAAATCTAAAATACATAATTAATACCTATAAATATTGAACTGAGCTTAGCCTTATAAGTATAGCCTTTATCTTTATCTTCATCATCTAATTTTGCAACATTCATAAGTCCCTGCTGATACCCCAGTTCAATCTTGAATTTTTTAATGCTTACACCAAAAATAGCACCTATTCCGGCATTCAAAGATTTCAAGCTGGTTTCTTTACTTTCACCAAGTTTGAATCCTACAAAAGGTCCTGCCTGAGCATAAAACGAAACTTTTCCTGCGGGAATATTGTATCCTGCATATAAGGGAATATCGGCATAATACATCTTCAAGCTTTCAACGCCATAATCAAAAGTTTTGATGCTGAACATTAACGATGGATTGAGATAAAAATTACCCTTCAGCGAATAATACAGAACAGGACCGAGTTCCAGTCCGAACTGGCCTTTGACCTTATCTGTGAATTTGTCCATTCCTGGTCCTGATAATGATTCTGATACTGTCGGCATGGAGAATCCTACTCTTGCTCCCCAAACCGCCTGTGCATTTGCACTGTAAATACTTATTGCCAAAACGGCAATTAATGTTAAAAAAATTTTCTTCATATTTATATAAATTTTTATTTTTTCCTACTCGTAAGGCTTTTCGGTTACGCCCCGTTTTTAGAATGGTTTCCCAACTCCACCGATTGTCCAAACTCAACTTAAATTTGAAGTACGCACATAAAAAAAGCGCGGACAAACTCTGTAATTATCCGTTTTGTGAGGTTCTAGACTACCTAAACTGCCAAATAAAAAATTGAGTAGATGCCCACGCCGGAAGTGACGTGAGCGACTAGCATTACCTATGGCAGTTTTAGAAATTGTCTAGATTTCACAAAACCAATGATATCAGCTAAACGCTTTTTCCAATAAACTTAAAATGTGCGTACTGTTTGCCTGTTTTTTTAATCCATAAGCATACAATATTTACATTATCAATGTGCAAAGTTATAACATTATTTAATAATAATGCAAATTTTTCGCGATTTTTTGCATTATTTTTTAATACTCAACTCTATTCCAATGTTTTAAATTCAGTTAGGCGTGGCAAAATATGCTATGCCAAACAGATAACAAATTTTGTGTCAACTGTTCATTTTGCTGGATATTTTTAAAATTCAGTTTGTATTTGCCGGCAATTTTGTATTTTTGCTGTCCGTTTAGAATAGAATGACAGAAGAAATTATCAAAAAAGCATGGATGGTAATAGTTAACCCCAAAGCCGGAACCCAAAAGGGGCTGACCGACTGGCCTGTTATTTCAAATCAAATGTATCGCAGCGGACTTCCGTTTACCTGTGTTTTTACCGAAAAAAAATATCATGCGGTAGAACTCACCGTAAAAGCAATAAACGATGGATTTCGCAAAATTGTTGCCGTAGGCGGAGATGGAACAGTAAACGAAATCGTAAACGGAATTTTTATTCAAAAACAGGCGCCTGTAACCCAAATATCGCTTGCCGTAATTGCCGTGGGAACAGGCAACGACTGGGTAAGAATGCTCGGAATTCCCAAAACGTATCAGGAAGCGATAAAGGCAATCGTACTGGAACAGACAATTTTGCAGGATGTAGGATTAATATCGTTTTACGAAACAAAAGTAAGGCATCAGCGCTATATGGCAAACGTTGCAGGCATGGGTTTTGATGCTATGACAAATCGCGTTTTCAACAGGCTTAAAGATGAAGGTCGAAATGGCAAATGGCTGTATGTCATAAGCGTAGCCAAAGCATTGCTGGGATATAAAAGTAAAAAATTCGACATTGTTGTAGATGGTAAAGCCATTCTTCGCAATGTTGATGTTTTCAGTGCAAACGTAGGTATAGGAAAGTATAACGGAGGAGGCATGCTGCAGCTTCCTCAAGCCGAAATAGATGATGGGCTGTTTGATATAACCGTGATAAAAAAAATGAATAAATTCAGAATTATCAGGCATTTTAAAAAACTTTTCAACGGGAAAATTTATAAACTTTCGAATGTTTTGCCCTTGCAGGGAAAGCGAATCGAAATAGTGTCAAACCCCGAAAGCCCTATTGAAATTGACGGCGAAGCGCTCGGGTACTGTCCGTTTGTATTTGAACTTATACCTCAAAGCATAAATGTAGTTGTAGGCGAAAATTATAAAAAATAATTCAAATATTTTATCCGTTCAAAAAAATGTATTAAAATTGCACCTTATTTTAATTATTAATACAATTATAAACTAAAAAACAGACACTGTTGTTATAGCAATGAAATCAATAAAAAACTTTCGGAACTCCAATGACGACTTGTATTCAGGAGAAAGTAAAAAAAATAAAAAACCTAATCACAGCCACAAGGAAACTTCTCAAAAAAAACGTTTTATCGAAGAATTTGATGACGACGATGACATCAATTTTGACTACAAAAAACGCGAATCCATCGAAGATTATTTTGATGATGACGACGAAACGTAATCAAAATATTTAGCGGTTTCGTAATAGCTGTTCTTTACTTTTTTGCTCATCTATCCAAATGCAGAAATTAATTACTCGCTGTTACTTCTTTTTCATTCTTGCCTTTCTCATCCTGAGATATAAATACGATCCAAAAATCAGGATAAGGGAAGCTGTATGTATGTACCGCCGTATCTGCGCATCGACCTTAATATCGGCGAAGCCCTGACCTTGCTGATGTCCGTTTCTTACTGCCGGTCTTACCGCTTCGGTACGCAGAATGCTGTCGGCAATCGGCTGTACTGCATTTTTGTTGCCGTTGCCGCTGTCGCTTCTGTCCGCGTTTTCCCGCAGTTCCGAATTTCCACGGTTGTTGCGGTTATGCGTTTCGGATGTTGTTGCGGTTACTTCAATTGCGGGTTTCGGCATCTCTCTTTCCCGCGGATTCAACATAGAGCCTGACTGTATGCACATGGCATGAATAAACAGCATGGCATACAAAACGTAAGACCATCGCTGCAGCTTCTTCCATTTGACGCTTCCCATGCGCTTGTGAACAGAGTTGAAAGAGGTAACCCATAGCGGAATGAACAGCGCCAGCATCAGGATGCCCAGCACGAAGCTGAAACTTGTTAATCCTGCACCTAAGGCATTTATTGCTCTTGCGCTCTCCATATAACCTTCGTTATCGGTGAAAAATTTGAGTGCATTGGGAAAGCTGTTCGTTACTCTAATCAGAGAATGTGTCAATATCGGGAAGCCCGACATGATGGATAGTTCTTTGCGTATGCCGAGCAGTTTTTTAACAGTGGAATTTTTCGGATTTAAGGCTCCCATATACATGATGATAATCAGCAAGGGAAAACCCAGTGTTCCCATGTGTATATAGTCCCTAAGGATGCCGCCCAGAAACGGGATGCGGTTAAAATTGAACAGTTCTATTCCCAGTAGCCTGCCTGTAAAGGGAATTGCAACCATGGCAAAGGGAACCGCCATCGCGATATAATAGACAGTTGCATGCTTTTTTATTGATTTTGACAGTAAGGCAGCCAGCAGGGTTAAAACAGCCAGCGACACTAACAGTGGCGCAATGGTGTTCAGAAATTGAATGAAATCTATTAATAGTTTAATCATATTTATTATTTTAAGACATTAATAAACTCATTAAGAACGGCAACGTATTTCAAAATTGCCGTTCTTAATGAATCGTGTTAAACAGTTGTATTATTGATAAGTCAGCTTTCCTATTGCATTCAGGCTTGTTGCTCCTGTTATGCTTATTCCCTTGCGTGCCGACGCTGTTGCCGGGTCAATAATATATATTGCAGGATATGCGCTTTCTTCAACTATCGGGAAATACATTTTGCCTTCATAAGCCATTGGCAAACCCGTGCCTGTGATTCTGCCTTTTGCAGGAATCCCTGTTATCCACCTGAATGTCTTTGCTGCCATGTCCACTATTCCGTATTGAGTAGCGGCGCTGTTGACAGTAACAGGAGTGTTTTTGTCGTCATTGTAGAGCTCAAGCATGAAATAATTTTCGGCGATATGCCAAACTTTCCGGAAACGGTATCCTCCTGTTTTTTCTTCGATATTGAAATAATAAGACTGATCGAATGTAGTTGCATTTTTGTTGATTTTCAATGCTCCGCATGGTTTTGTCGTTGTGCTTTCGTACGAGCCTGAGAATACATAGATGCTTCCGTCTGCAGCTTTTCCTATCTGCGAATAGTATTGAGAACGGTAGCGTCCCGAAGAGTAACTTATTTTGTCGTCTCTGTAGATGCGTTTCAGATTCAGGTTTGCGTCAAAAGCTGCAACCCATACGCTGTCGGGATAGGTTATTGTTCCCGAGCTTGCTCCGCCTGTTGCATTCGGGTCTCTCGGCTGGGAAACTACCAAGCCCGTAAGAAATTCGCCGTTGCCCATATCCACAATTCCCGACAGTGTTGCCTGATCGCCGTTGCCTGTAATGTTCAGCGTTGTTATTGTTTTTCCCTGCAAAGCAAAATTGTTGTTCAAATCAATAAAGTTGAACGTAACGCCATCGCTTCGTTCGTTTCCGTTTTCATCTAAAAGAGCGTTGCCATTTCCATCAACGGGAGTTACTCCGCCAACGCTTGTTATGGCATAGTTTTCAAAGAATCCGTAAGAAGTGTAACGAGACGTAATCTGGAAATTTCTTAATTCCTTCAATTTTCCTTCCGCATCAACGCCGAATCCCAGTCCTATTCCGGGATCTCCCTGCTGATAAATCAAACCGACAGCAACTGATGGATTGTCGTTAAATATCCAAGTGTGTCCGGTTTGTTCGAGTGTTTTGCTATTGTTGTTAATAGACAAATCGCCTGTTTCAAGATTGTCGGTTTGAATAATGTATGCAGCCGATTCGCCATTAACCGACAGAAAAAATGAACCTGCCGTTTTTGGTGCGGGATTATCATTGTCTTCACACGACACAAATGCCAATGAAAGGCATCCTATAAATCCCGCCAGAATTGTTTTTTTGAGAATTGATTTTTTAGTACTCATAATTTGTAATTTATTTATAATTATTATTAAAGAAAAAATATCTTAATTTTACTGTAAAGCTGCGTCCGGGCTTTTGCAGACTGTAGTTGTCGAACAGCATTGCGTCAGCAATGTTTTTAACTTCAAATGAAAAGTTGTATCTCCCGTTTTTCAGCGTATAAGTCAAATTCATATCGTGCGACAGTTGTTGGGGAATAACAATGTCTGCTCCTTCTGTTATCCAGTCGCGTAAAAACGAATGTACATATCGCAAATTATATCCAAACGACAAGGTATTTTCATTGCCGAAAGCATTGTTTATGCTATAGCTTGCATCCAAATTGCCGAATATGTACGGAAGGTTCGGCATCCTGCCTTTGTAATTAATATCTAATGCTCCGTTAGCGTTATATCTTTCCATGTTTCTTATATTCTGATATGTAAAATTTCCTCCTGCCGAAAATATGTTTTTGTAGAAATATCGCGCTTCGCAGTCGATACCGAGATTAAGTACATTACCGTGATTTGTGTAGAAAGCGCCGCCACGGTTTTGTTCAACCTTGCGCCTGATGTAATCTCGGGTATCTCTGTAAATCAATCCGACATCAATGTATGCCGAATGCGTACTGTTCCAAACGTTGCTGTAACTGATGTTAAGATTTATGTTTTGGCTGTTTTCGGGTTTCAGCGATGCATCTCCTGTTTCAAGAACTTCATCGCCAAAAAGTTCTCGCTCCGAAGGCAAACGGTATGCTCTTTCGAAAGAGGTTTTAAGTTGAAACGAATTTGATAAAAAATACGTCCAAAGAACGCCGTAACCTGTTGTTGAGAACGACTTTTTCTGTTCTTCGTAAACGGCTGTGGTCGTTGTAGAAACATTTATAGGACCTCTTACGTTTACTTCGTAATATTTGAAAAATGCCGAAGCATTCCAGCGTTTTCCGGGTTCAAATTTGTATGAAAACCCTAAAATATTTTTTCCGTTGGTACGCCGCATAAAAGTTGCGGCAGTGCTGTTTTCGGAATTTGCTGCGACGTCGGTTGCCTTGCGAGTGTAGTTGCTGTACAGATTGTTTAATGCAAAATAATGTTTTTCATGGATGCGATAGTTCATATTTGCGGTTACATAAACGTTTTTGTTGTCGAATTCGCTCATCGAATATTCTCCTTCGCCTTTCGAACCTTTTGGTATGTATTCGCCTTTCCAGTTGTATTGACGCGCCAAAGTGTCCAAATTATTATTTCGTGTGATATTATAATTTGCAGTCAGCGAAAAATTTAAGTTTTGTACTATCAGGTTTTTCTTTTCGTAGTTCAGAGTCGGAATAAGGCTTTTGGCTTTGCGTTCTCTGCCTCCGTAGGCGACTTGCATTACATTGGCATTTTGTATGTCGGCTTTTTCCCGACTTAAAGTTAATCCTATCAAAAACCTGTCTGCCCATACTTTATTGACAATACCTGCTTTGGTAATCACCGCTTCGTTGTGATAAGTATCGTGAAAACGTTTAAACCATTGTTTTTCATGAGTGAAACCGAGTGCGGTCAAACCGTCTTCGGAAAATTCCAACAGGCGTGTTTTCACTTTATAATTGTTGTCCGAATAGTTTTGATATGCGTTCATCTGAACGGTAAAGCCGTTTTTGGCTGTATGTCCGAAACTTACGTTCGACTTGTGAGTGTTGAACGAACCGTAGGAATATGATACATCGACGTATGTATTTTTTGTCTGCTTCGTAACGATATTGACAGCGCCGCCCAGTGCATCCGAGCCAAATTCTACGGGAACAACTCCCTTGTAAACTTCTATGCGTTCGGCTAAATTGACAGGCATGTTATTCAACTGAAACGACGATCCGAAGCCTTCCATCGGCATTCCGTCCATAAAAACCTTTATATGCCGTCCGCTGAAGCCGTTAATCGAAATTTGAGAGCCGGAACCGACTCCGCCCGTTTCCCTTATCTTTACGCCTGAAATGCGGTCGAGCGTTTGCGTTAAGCTCAACGTTGTATTGTGCAGCAGTCGGGTGTCGATGCTGACTACGTTGTATGCCGATTCGCTTATTTCTCTCACTTTGCTCTTTCCCAATACAATAACCTCGTTCAAACTGTCGTGCTTAACCGTATCACTTTCGGGCGGCAGCGTTCTGCCGCTTTGCGGAAACGCGGAAAAAGCAGATGTCGAAATAAATAATATGACGCAATAAAATTTTAACCTGATCATTTGAATATATTTAATAATAAAAAACGGTTTCGGATGATTACAGCGGACAAAAGTAGCCGCGCCTGTACCATAACATCAAAAACGAGTGCAAAGGTATGCACTGCCGGAACGTCAGAAAATACCTATTTATCGTGATTTTTTAACCGAAATCTAATAACTATTGGTTATTGCATGGCATTGATGCGGCAGTTGACGGCATCTACATCACCTGCAAAGCATCCATGAGAAACGGCGATCGCTCCGTCTGACGGCTGAATTTGAGCAAAGAAGGCATCAAATACGTATTTCGGTGCTCCCGGATATAAACCATTTATTATAAACAGCTGTTCCTTAATAAGTATATTTTTCAAAAGTAAAAGATAATAAAGATATTTTTTCTGCTAATTAGTTGCTCATTAAAAAAGCCACAAATCATTTATTAATAAATGATTATAATGAAAATCGGATGAAAAAATTGCAGGGTTTTAATTAATACAGACATAAAACCTTGCAAATAAAATCTTAGTTTTTCTTCTTTTGTCTTGATACAAAAGAAACAAAAAATCAAGGCGAGCCTTCTCGGCGACCCGCTAACGGCTCGACGGCTAACGGAATTAATGTCTCGCTACGCTTGACGGAATTCCGTTTTAACGCCCTCTTCGCCGAGCGGGTTCCCCGCCTGCGAAGTCTATGCCGTTTTTATTTGCCAATCAACTTTTATTCTTGCGTACAGGTATATTTTTCAAATAATCAACATGCAGAAAAATTAATAGCACGTTGAGCAGGCGGCGTTCCCACAGGTCACAGCCGTAACTCGGAGTTGGCGTATAGCGTCGGCTGCTCTTGACCTTTTGCTCACGCTGTTTTATTTTTTATTTGGTGTTCGCGAGCTTCGCTTACGCTTCGGTTGGTTACTTTTGCGTCAAGACAAATTAACAGGAAAAACATCTTCGTTATCTCTTATCTTTGAAAAATATACTTTTTAAGGAACGATTAATTAGCCTTGACGCAAAAGAACAGAAAAAGAAAAATATTATTTATAAGGCTTTTGAAAAATGTTTTACCTCTTCGGCAACCGCTGAAACTTGAAATCAAGATGTAAAGCCTTAGATGTTTTGAACACGATTTTCTTTGCCCTGATGGATTCCGCGCGAATATCGCGCTCTTGCCGCGCCTCGCGGGCAGCCTCCGCGCTCACCGAAAACGTGCCGAAGCCTTCGATGCACACATTGTTGCCATTGCCCAGTTCGTGCAAAATGCCGTCCACAAGCATCTTTGCGGCAATTTCCATTTCAAAGGCATTCATCGTAGTACCCTCAGCCGTGAGCCTGCACAGCTCGTTCAGCCCGACCGTGCGCTTTCGGATAATTCGGGGGTACAGTTTTCGTTTTTTGTTCTCTTCGGAGTTCAGATTGTCGTTCTGCTCGTCTAACCTGTAGTATATGCTCATTTGTGCTTTTGTTTTAATAGTTTGTAACTTATATTTTAATATGCCGTACAGTATGTTTTAGTATGATTCTCGGTTTCATTTGTTCTTGTGATGTACATCGTATCGCATTGTGGCGTACATTAAATCCGTGTATGGTGTACATTACACTTTCGTGTGCTGTACGGTACAAAGATAATACATAATTATCAATTATACAAAATATAAGGAACAAATACTTAATGCGCAGGTTTCTTCACCTTAATAGATTGTGTAGAATTTGCCTTTTTCATCGCTGCCCTGCTCAATCAGGTTGCGGTTGCCGTGAATATAAATATCAAAATTCCTGTCCAACTTGATTACACTTTTATATATGCGGGCTTGTTTTTTGTTTATGTTCTTTATACAACTCTGTTACCTCTGATTTTAATTTTTTTATTGAAATATGATTGTCTTCATCTAATTCGGGAATTTTATCAACAAGTTGCATAACAGATTCTATTTTATCTGTTTTTGCCAAAATTTCTTCTCTCGCATAATTTAATATTGCAATCCGATGGAGATATTCATCGTTTTTTGACGTGGTTTGCTCTATCGCTTTTAGATATTTATTACGTCCTTCTTCGTACTTGTTTTTCCGAAAACAAATAAGTCCATCGGTAGCAGTTAAGCAAATGTTCACTACTTTCGTTTTGCTTGTTCCTTGTGTTTTTGCTTTTTCTAAATAACTTAAAGCGTCTCTTGTATTATTGTCAAGTGCCAAATAATACGCTATATTATTTAACATTTGTGCGTCGTTTGCATGTGCCATTAGCCCTAATTTCAGAAACTCTATAGACAAACTTCTATTATCTAGAATATCAGCAATACCACTTCCCATAATAACAGGTCGCTTGGAAAATGGCATATCACAAAACCATTGACAAGTATTATTTAAAGCATCTATTAGTTTTTTATCATAAAAATTGGAAATCGCTTTTGCCTCAAAACTGTGTTTTGTTTGAAGATTTATTTGTTCGTCATCAATCAATGATTTGTCTTTATTGTTAAGCACCCATTTTATTTGGGCTAAAGAATTGTCATTTGGTTCAACTAATGATTTACCAAACATTTTTCTACTCTTTTTTCTGTTGCCTGATAACAATTCTATTGTTCCTATAGAACTCGCTAATTCCGTAATTGAAAACGGAGATAATTTTTTTGAATTAACCAAGTCAATCCCTTTTTTAATAAAACGAGAATTTCTGCCGCGCAGATTAGCAACCGATATTTCAGCAGACATTAACCAAGGGTCAAAGTTAGTTATATTATTTTTACGTAGAATATCGTGTGCTAATTCTAACTCATCATAATGAGAAAATAATCTCACAGCACATCTCAATACAAAACGATTGTTTGGTGCTAATTGGACAGCAATTTTCATAGATTTTATTGCTTGTTTTTCCTGTCCGAGTATAGAGTAACATCGAGATAATTCAACCCAAGCAATAGAATTATGCTGAAAATCAATCACATGTTTTTTTAGTTGCTGTATTCTTAATCTATATTCTTGTTCGGGCAAGCAACTTTCAAGTTCTTTTATAGTAATCTTATCTATGGAACATTCAAAAGAATTTTCGTTTGTTGAAAGAATGTTTTTAGAAATATCATATTGAGTTTGAGTAACTTGATTTTGCCTATCCAAAATAAACTTTGCTGCATTTTTTACATTTTCATTATCTGTAAACCCATTCACAACAGCAGCACTGATTAAATCCGCGGCGAATGGTATTGTTTCATTTTCGTAAAAATCCTCAATATAATCTTCAATAGATAAATCGGGTTTTGCTATTGGACTAATTAATGACGAATCTAATTCTCCTAACGAAATAGTTGTAGAAAAAGTTCGCCAATTCGGTATCAAACGTCTCTCTTTTCTCTCAATTATTACAGCCATTATTTTTTTATTTTTGATTCTGCTTTTTTTGTCAATACCTCAAGTTTTGTAATAAACCTTTCAAGATTAAAATTACTACCATGTTTATTGACTATGTTTTTAGGATGTCCTCTTTGTTCAGGAAACGGAAAACATAGTTGTTCTACTACTTGAGAAACTTCACTTTTGAAATAATCATCTTCGAAACTATCCTTAAATTCAATCATCGCATTTGAAAATGATTCTATTAAATATGGTTTTATTTCATCAAAAGTACCACGCCAATAATCGTGTCTATGCGTTTGTGGAATATGCTTGCACAATAAGGCTGACATACTTACTCCTGCAAAATAAAAAACTATCATACTTCCGAGCAAATAGCAATCTGTTGCAAATACCCTTTTTGCCCAATCCTTTTCATAATAACCGTACATCATTTCCGGAGGCGCATAATTCCAATCTCCTGAATACTCCATTCTATTGTATTCACTTTCTATATCTTTACACATCGAACGTCCTAAATCCCCTAATTTTGAGTTTTGATTGAAAATTAAGATATTTGAAGGTTTCAAGTCTTGATGCGAAACATTTACATTGTGTAGTTGTTGCAATCCAACAGCAATGTCGTGCAACGAATGTAATTTCCACGCAAAATCAAGTTTATTAGAAAAATCTATCCTATTTCTAATGTCACCATCAGCAAGCTCAAATATCAAATAAGGTACTATCCCAAATGTATAAGTATTCAAATATTCTTCTCCCGAATCAATCACGAAAGCAACTTTTGTGACGTGCCTGTTTTTGCAATGTTCCGACAAATCACGTTCATATTTATATGCAGTTGTCATATCTGCAATTATATCAACAACTTGTTTCCCTGTTTCAGAAATTTGTTGAAACTTGGCAAAATCAAACGCTTTGAAAAAACAAGTTTGCCCATCTTTTTCTGCCTTGTAACAAACAGAGAAAAAGGCCCCTGTGGAATTGGCTGTTTTTGTGATTTTTTCAGTTACTTTCCACCCTGATTTAAGGGTTAACCCCAAAAGATTATGTGCTGCACTGTCTTTCATAAAATTTTCTGTTATTTTTATTCAATTAACATTCTACTTTCTCATTTTTCTATCTCCTTTTCCACCATATCCTTAGCCTCGTCTAATAACCGTTTACTTTCTTCGCAAAGGTAAAACTTTTCTCGACTAATTCGGAAATTTGTTGTTGAATTTCTTTATCTATACAAAGGAACATATATTTTGCAAAAACTCAATTTTGTTGATTGCAGTTAAAATTGTCACTGAACAGTTTTGTTTCAATATCTTCTGCAATGCTTCGATTGTTTTATTCACAATGTCTTCGATTTTCGTCATATTCTGCATGACGCACATAAACATCTGCATTATTCGGAGTTTCGACAATAAAATGGTCTTCACCTGTTTCTGTAATTGTACAATAATCACTGTTGTCAATCCAGTCAATTAGTTGTTGCAATGAAGTTATTTTATTGATATGTTTCATATTATCTGTTGTAGCAAATTTTAAAATAGACACTCCAATATTTCAGGTAAATCTTTTTCCAAATCACCTATATAATCCATATGCGGAATGTTCAGTTTTTGTAAAATTGCACCAAACTTTTTATAACCATCTTTATCGCGTAATGCGACCCAATTGACTTTTAATTCTTCCGCCTGATTTTTATTTTGTTGAGATAAAGTATCTGCAATAAAAACATCCGATTTTCTCGCAAATATGGCATCTGCACTTTCAGGATTGCCTTTGCCCATCAATTTAACTTCGCAAAGGTACTGTTTGCCATTATTCAACAGGTAAAAATCAATTTCTCTATCCACTTTTTTGCCTTTATTTTTTATAAAGCGCGAAGCATCGTAATTATTTTCAGATACTTTAAATAATTTGCATAAAGTCAGCATTAAGTGTTTTTCAACACTTTTGCCCGCCGTACTCCACAAACCACCACGCAGAGCAGCGCGTTTCACTGCCAAAGTATTGATAACAACCAAACTTTCACTAATGTTCAAATCAACCGAAACGCCTTTCATTTTGACTGTCAGGGTCAAGTCAATCTCCTTTTCCATTTTTACAAGTGCCTGAATGCTTTGATACAGTGACTCAAAATGTTCATTAGCGGCTTCAATCACAATAGTTTTTGTAGCTGTGCCGTGCATATTGCCGATTGTCTTTTTGTTCAAACCTGCATTTATGGCGATGTCGTCTGACGGCAAATTTTCATCCATAAACGCTTTTTTGTACCAATCAATAGTAATGTTTGTATTTTCAAGTTTTGCAAGTACAATCTTTTTGAAAAAATCTACGGCAAATTGCAAAAACTCTGCATTTATCAAATTTACAATTTCAATACGATAATCCTGCGACTTAATTACTCGCGTGATTATATTTTTTACGATTTGGTCTTTGAGTGTCATATTGTTGCGTTTTTAAATTGTTCTAATGTAAAAAATTTTGTTTCTTTCTGTTCAAAAAGCGTTTTTATTTTTTGTGATTTCATATAACCAAAATAGGTCTCGTTTTTTTCGGTTAAGAAAAAATATCTGTTCAAATTTTTGGCTGTCCTTCCAACTGTTCCGCTGCCTGCGAATGGGTCGAAAACCAAATCATTTTTGTAAGAATAATATTGAATTACACGCTTACACAATTCGGCAGGAAAAACAGCGGAATGAACTTTATCAAAGCAAGGATCAATTTTCCAAACATTTGTAGTTTCATAACCGTCTGCAACTTTGCTTTCTTCGGCAGTTTTACAATCGTAGCTTCTTATATTCCAGTCTAATAACTTTTCGGTTGATTTACGATAAACCATTAAATATTCGGTTACGGAATTGGGTTTATAGCCCAACGGTTTGCGGTGCTGCATAAATCCGCCTATGCGGTTTTTTACGCTTGCTTCGGGTTTTTGCCAAATAATATCGTCAATAAATTCCCAGCCATTTTTAACTAAATATGGGTGCAAATCGAAAGGAATTGCATACCTTTTGCTTGAGTGTGAGCGGCTTACACGAGGTATAATGATTGGTGAAGTATTTATAATCAAAAATCTTCCCTCTTTGGTGATTCTGTGCGTTTCCCGAAAAACTTTGTCCAAAAATTCCAAATATGCATGATAACTTGGGTAAATTGAATAATCGCGTGCGTTGTAGTATGGCGGTGATGTGAAAGTTAAATGTATGCTGTCATCAGGTGCATATTTTAATGCATCTAAAACATCAGCATTTACAACTACATTTTTTAAAAAATCATAAGTTTCAGTGTGAGGCAACGTATTTTCGGTTTTCTTTTCTTTTGCAAAATATTCCTTATAAATCACCGTTCGCACCATTTCGTTCTCGTGATTTACGAACGGGTGCAAATGTTCTTCCACTTCTTTATCGTTCTCAAAAACCAGCAATCCTCGTATTGCCTGACAAATAATTTTCGGATCTGTATCATTCAAAAAAGAATACAAAAGCGGTTTATTTTGACATTTTCGCTGCCGCCCTATTGCTGATACAATTTCTCGGCGAACAGAGCTATCATCTTCTTTTTGATAAAGCGTAAAAAGAGAATGAATGTCGGACTTTCCATTTAGTTTAGCAATATTTTTAACAGCGTTTAAACGAACCTGCGCGTGATTATGATTCAAAAGACTGTACAAAAAATCCGCGTGAAAATTATCCGGCAATTGCCCCAAATTTTCAAGAATATAATTAATGCTGCCAACATCTCGCTGGGTGTTTATCAGAGTGGCAATATCGCCATTACCTCTGTGTTTCAATTCTGTAATATATTCTTTTGTTATCATACTTTATTTTTGAATGTAAAATACTTATTATTTTTCAACATAAGGATAAAACTCCTGTTCCAAACAATTTGTTTTACCGACAATATAATGCTGAATCGTACTCCTTACATTAGCAATCATTTCAATATCCCAATCAAAACGTACATTATCACTCGGATTTAAAGTTTGTAATAATTCAAAAATCGCATTATCTACGGAATCCTGTCTTTCTATTTGCTTTTTCGTCAATTCCATATCTTTTTGTTATGCTGCTATTCTTAATTTGTCGGATTTTTGCTCTTCTATTCTGACAAAATCTTTGTACTGCTCAAAATGAGAGCGTGCTATCTGTTCGGTTTTTCTTTCGTTTGCCATAAATATTTACTTCCAGATTCTGCAAATTTATATATAATTTTTCAATTTATACGCCAACGAATAAAAATCTTTTATGAATATCGTATTTAACACCCGAACCGAAAAAAACTATTTTTGTACTGCAATAAAATCGGGAGAAATATGAATTTATTAAATTTTACGACAACGCTTCCTGATGAGAAAAATTGTAAGCGCAAACGGGGAAAAATCAGAAATAAACGGGTAATTATCCGTCAAGGCTGCGTTGTTATCCTGTAAAGTTTGTCGCCGCGGCGAACCTTTTCCATTGTACGGATAGAGCAGTACAACCCTTTTCCGGCTTTATCGATAGGCTTTAAATCAACACGTATTTCTTCTATTGTCTGTTCTACCACTCCGGTTGTTGCTCCGGTAATTATAATTTCGTCGCCTCTGCTTAATACATCAGCCTCAATCAAAAACTCCGCAACACCAAGGTTTCCGAAAAAATTTGTGCATTTTGCAACATAAACCCTGCGTTTAGGCGATTGATTTCCGTATGCCTTACTCCATTCTCCGAGACGCTGCCCGAGATAATACCCGTTCCAAAATCCGCGATTGAAAACATTGCCGAGCTGCCGCATCCATTCGTCTGTTTTTTGCTTGCTGTAAGTTCCTTCGGCAATGGATTCTATCGCTTCGCGATAGCAGCGGCAAACAGTTTTAACATATTCGGCAGAACGGGCGCGTCCTTCTATTTTGAAAACAGAAACTCCGGCATCAATCATTTCGTCGAGAAAGCCTATTGTGCAAAGGTCTTTCGGCGACATTATGTATTCGTTGTCTATTTCGAGCTGTGCGCCTGTTTCCCTGTCGGTTACGGTATATGCCCGCCTGCATGTCTGCAGGCATGTTCCCCGATTTGCCGAAAAATTGTATTCGTGCAAACTCAAATAGCATTTACCCGAAATTGACATGCAAAGCGCTCCGTGAGCAAACATTTCAAGCTTTACAAGATTTCCGCCCGGTCCCTTTATTTGCTGCTCGCAAATCTGTCTGTGTATTTCGGCAACCTGCTGCAAATTTAATTCGCGTGCAAGAACAACAACATCGGCATAACACGCGTAAAACTTCAGCGCTTCCATATTGCTTATGTTCAGTTGAGTAGATATGTGAACTTCAACGCCGCATCTGCGGGCGAAGTTAATCACAGCCTGGTCGGAAGCAATTACGGCATCTATTTCCGCCGCTTTTGCCTCTTCGATGATTTTGTGCATATCATCCAAGTCAGCGTCGTACATTACAACATTTAACGTAAGATATGATTTGATGCCGTTGCTTTTGCATATTTGTGCTATTTCTGCAAGCTGACCGGCTTTGAAGTTATTCGCCGACCTTGAGCGCATGTTTAAGTTTTCGACTCCGAAATAAACAGAATTTGCACCTCCTTGAATTGCAGCCATTAAACATTCAAAATTACCTGTCGGCGCCATTATTTCAATATTGTTAAGCGTTTTCGGCTGCTTAATGCCTGATATTTCATTTTCTTTATTATTCATTTTATCTTTTCGTTTATGAGATGTTATTATATGTTCAATATATTACAGTCAGTTTAGCCCAAACCGCATTGGCGGCGAAGCGGAAACAGTCCTGTTCTGCGCACAGTGTACTATATTTATATTCAATTGATAAATGTAATAATATTATTTCTTTCATTTTTATATACATAAAATATTATTTCTATATTTATTAAATTATTTTCTTTCTTTATTTCTATTTTTCCAATAGCATTTTCGTCAAAATACGTGGTTCCTTCCGTCCCTTCCAATGTTATATTTGATAATTGCCCTTTTATATAGTTTTCATAAGTTGTGATATTTTCGATTTTAAATGTCCAATATTCATTTTTGCCATTATGCTTATAATTTATTTTAATTTCGTAAAATCCGTTTTCCCGTGATGTTATTTCCATATAGTTTATATATTCAAGTTGTTCTATTCCATCAGTTTTATAACTGACTGGACTTACAAAACCGGAATTTAACATATAAATCTCTCTTTCCTGTGAATAAATTTTTATACCAATTATACCTAAAATCATAAGTAGCGAAGCGTAAACAGTCCTGTTATGTGCAGTTGGGGCGTACACCATTTTTATTTATTATTATACTCGGATAATTCCCTATAATTTATTTCAGGGTTTGTATATCTTCTTCTCTTTTGCGTTATTTCTTTATAATTTATTGCCTTTTGCGGACAAAATTGAATACATGCAACACATTGCTCACAATGATGCTTATATTGCGGCTTATTGTTTACCATTTCAATATTTTTTACCGGGCATACTTCTTTACATATACCACAGCCGATACAATTATTATTAACATTGAAATCTTTATCCATGCTTGATACTTTTTCTATGAATTCCTTTCTCATAGATTCAAATGCTTTTGTTAATTTATTTATATTGTTATTTTTCCTCATCTTTATTGAATCAATAATTGGAACAAGTTTTTTATTTGACTTTTTTGTAATTTTATCTATTTTCTCACTCATATCGTATGCAACAACATAATTTGCAAACATTTGTAATTTTTGACCAAAATTTAATTTTATACCATGCCTATTAAATAATAATTCATACATTTGATAAACTGTATTACCAGCAAGTCCGCCATAAGTTGCAATTGAATAATAATATGCATCTTTATTATTGCCAAAATCTATACTTTCGATAAATTCAATAACTCTTTTTGGTAGTCCCCAATAGTAAGTTGGGTAAACAAAGCCGATACTATCATAATGTTTTGTTAAACTAAATTGTTTTGCCATTGAAAAAATATCACAATTTTCAAGTTCGTTTGAAATTGCTTTTGCAACTTTTAAACTATTTCCAGTTCCAGAAAAATAAAATACGATATTTTCCATGATAATCCTCCTTATGTTTTATGTAAAAATACTCTTTTCTTACCATTTTGTCAATTAATTTTTACATAATTTCAACAAATTTTAGCCCCAATTGCACATAACGTTCCGGCTGTTTACGACGTTTTGGCGGCCCGAATAGAAAAATGCGTAGCATTTTTAGGGCCGACAAAATGTGGGTGGAGTGAGGCGTGGGAATGGAGCGTAGCGGAATGACCTAGCCGAACGGAACCCCGAGCCGCCTACTGGCGGCGAAGCGTAAACAGTCCTGTTATACGAAGTTGGGGCATTTTACACAAT